>CANNLB010000248.1 GCA_947505565.1 Acidobacteriota bacterium
GTTGAGGAAAGAGGCGCGGTGGGGTCCGATGTTGCCGACGCCGTGAACGACGAAGGGGGGAATGGTGAGGAGGGCGGGGCGGTGTTCGCCGAGTTCGAGTTCGACGCGGGCACCGGCGGTAGGCGAGTCCTCACGGATGTCGATAAGGACGACTCTGAAGGTTCCTTCGGTAAAGCAGAGGCGGTCGGTTTGGCGAGCGTGATAGTTCCAGCCGCGAATGGAGGCAGGCGCGGCGTGGACCTGGTAGACGTGGACGATGGGATCGGCTAGGGGGGCGTTACGGGTTGTGAAGATTTCGAACAGGTGCCCGCGCGCGTCGGAGTGGGGTGGCACCATAAAGCCGTGGCAGCCGTGGATGCGACCCGTTACTAGTTCTAAGGGATTTGGGGCTGGGAGGACGTCTTGTCGAACCTGATCCTGTAGGAACTGCCGTTACAAGAGGGAGGAAATCAAAATTCCCCTTGAGTTTATCGAATTGCGCAGAACCGTTGCAAGGACTAGCCGGCGTCGTGGGCGGCTTGTTTGAAGCGGAAGGCTTCTTCGAGTTACTCGGGGAGGTCGAATTGGTTGGAGTAGCGTTTGAAACATGCGCGCATCCAGGAGTCGGCGATGTTGGTTTCGGCGGTGAAGACGGTACCGCTGTAGTCAGAGAAGTGGGTGATATCCGGCACGGGAACAGGCTAGCATCAAATAACGATGCGGAATCAGCGTTTTCAGCTGTTGGGGGGCACCTCGCGATTGTCGCGGTGATGTTTTTGACGGCGGGAGGGTTGGCTTGGTGGAGCCGGCGCGGCTGCCGCTGCCACTTTGCGATTTGATTCTTTGGTTGACGGTGGCGGCGATGTTGGTGAAGCCGCAGTTTGTGTTGGAGTTTTGCTTTTTTGCGGGATTAGCGGGGACTTCGATGGCGGTGTTGAGGCGGACTTATGGGAGCCGTTTCCGAGTTCTCCGACGGTGTATTTCTTTTTGGCGCACTGCGGGATCGTCGCTTGTGTTTTGTATCTTTGGTGGAGTAAGACGATGGGGCCGCTGCCGGGGTGTGTGCGGCGGGTGATGCTGGCGTTGAACGGAGATGCGGTGGGGTTGGGGTTGTTCAACTGGGGATGGGAGACGAACTAAATGTACCTGTGGCGGAAGCCGGAGAATACTTCGTTGCTTGCCTATCTGGACCCTTGGCCTGTTTATCTGGGGGGGCGGGGAGGTGGTGGTATTTCTGCTGTTCAGCTTACGGGCGCTGCTATTTCTTCAGCGGAAGGCTTAATCCAGATGGCGAGGATTTGTTTGAGGTGGGCGATGTGGAAGGGTTTGGTGATGTAGTCGTCCATGCCGGCGGCGAGGCAACGCTCGCGGTTGCCGGCGATGGCGTTGGCGGTTAGGGCGATGATCGGCGGGTAGGGGGAGCGAGAACGGATAGCAGCGGTGGCGGCGAAGCCGTCCATGTTGGGCATTTGGCAGTCCATGAGGATGAGGTCGTAGGTGTTGGTTTCGGCGAGAGAGACGGCGGCGAGTCCGTCGTTGGCGACATCAACTTGGTAGCCCAGTTTTTGGAGCAGGAGGCGGGCGAGGGTTTGGTTGGCTGGATTGTCCTCGACCACAAGGATGCGGTGGCCGTGGAGAGTTGGTGCGCTGGGAGGGCGGGAAAAAGGAGCGGCGGGGGAGGGATGGAGGAGGTCGGTGATGGCGTGGTGCAACTGTTCGGGGCGGACGAGTGGTTTAGCGAAAACGCCGGCGAAGCCGAGGCGCAGCCAGTTTTGGGCGTCGGTTTGGCCGGAGGGTGCAGAGGCAAGGGCGATGAGCGGCAGGCCGGGGAGGCGGGAGGCGATTTCGACGAGGGAGGCGTCGATGAGGCCGAGGGTAAAGGGCTCCGTGGTTTGAGCGAGGGCGGCGACGGCTGCGGCGGCACTGGTGGCCAAGTGGTAGGGCCAGCCCCAGGCTTGGCACCAGTCGGCGAGGACACGTCCGGCGGCCGGCAGATCGTCGACGATGAGCACGTGGGGGGGCGGATTGCGAGAGGGAGGCGGCGGATCGGGGAGTGGAGCGTCGGCGGGCGTGGGCAGTCGGAAGGAGAACGTGGAGCCGACGCCGCAGGTGCTCTCGAAGTCGAGTTGGCCGCCCATGGCCTCGATGAGGCGGCGGGAGATCACGAGGCCGAGGCCGGTGCCGCCGAAGCGGCGGGTGGAGGAGGAATCAACTTGAGTGAAATCGGAGAAGAGTTGGTTTTGCTGGGAGGTTTCGATGCCGATGCCGGTATCGGTGATGGAGACGCGAAGGGAGTGGGGGGCGTCGGCGTGGGCTTGGATGACGATGGTGCCTTTTTCGGTGAACTTGAGGGCGTTGCCGGCTAGATTGAGCAGGACTTGGCGGATGCGTCCGGCGTCGCCGAGGACGAAGCGGGGCAGGCGAAGGCCCCAATCGAGGACGATTTCGACGGCGGAGGAGCGGCAACGGGGGCTGAGGAGTTCGCAGACTTCGACGGCGATTTGGCGGGCGTCGCAGGGCAGGGCGTCGAGGGTCATGCGACCGGCTTCGATTTTTGAGAAGTCGAGGATGTCGTTGACGAGACAACGAAGGGCTTCGGTGGAGTCGCGGAGGGTGTTGACGTATTCGCGTTGGTCGGGGAGGAGGGGAGTGTCGGCGAGGATGCTTGCGAAGCCCAGGATTCCGTTGAGGGGTGTGCGGATTTCATGGCTCATGTTGGCGAGGAAAGTGGATTTGGCGCGGGAAGCGTCCTCGGCGGCTTGGCGGGCGAGGGTGAGTTGGCGGGCGGCGTCCTTCTGAACGGTGATGTCAGCGACTATGCCGAGGAAGCCGGTGATTTCGCCGGCTGGGTTTCGCACGGAAGTAAGCGAGAGGAGTCCGGAGAAGTGGGAGCCGTCCTTGTGGACAAAGGTCCATTCGTCCGTGTTGGGAAGATTCCGACGGGCGCGAGCGAAGAAGACTTCAGCTTCGGACTCGATCGGGATGCCGAGTTGGCCGCTGACCACCGAGGCACGGGCAACGATTTCTTCTTCAAGATGGAACACGGCCGGGGTAGTGCGGTCGATCACCTCCGCGGCGGAGTATCCGAGCATGGCTTCGGCCGTGCGGTTGAAGGAGACAATGAGGCCAGAAGGGGAGGTGCCGATGACGCCGAACCCAGCGAAATCGGAGAAAGCGGTCTGCCAAGCGACGGCGGTGGCGAGGCGATTTTCGGAGGCTTTGCGTTCGGTGATGTCGTGGACGAGGACGAGGCGGGAGTCGTCGGATTGGGTGGGGGCGAGGCGGAGTTCGAGCGTGAGGCCGCCGAGTTCGCATTGGCTGGTGATGGTGCCAGCGGAGTGAGGTTGGTCGAGCATCTTGCGGATGGCGTGCGCGACCGGGGGGAGGATGGCGGCGCCGGACGGGTCGGTGAGGGAGGGGAATCCAAGTGGGTAATGGAGATCGAACAGTTTTCCGGCGGGGTTTATTCTTAGCAGAGCGTCGGGGATGGCGGTGAGCAGTTCGCGTCGGTACAGTTTGGACTGGCGGACGAGATCCAGCCTTTGGCGGTTGAGGGTGATGTCTTCGACGGTACCGTTTAGGGTCACGCAGCGACCGTGTTTGAATTGGGGTTCGCTGATGATACGGAGCCAGATCCCATTGCCCTTGGCGGTGACGGCGGGCCATTCGCCGTCCCAGCCTTCCCCCGTTTCGATGGCACGGGCCATGAGCGATTGGACTTCCTCGCGCACGGAGGGGTGGTAGAAGTTTGTGGCCGTTTCCAGGTTGGGCACGAAATCGGGTTCGACTTCGTAGATGAGCCGAACTTGATCGCTCCAGATGAGGTGGTTCCGTTCGACGTCTACCTGCCAAGCGCCGATTTTGGCGAGTTTTGATATCTGAGTGAGGAGGCGGGTGTTTTCCTGAAGACTCTGCTCGGCTAGTTTGCGGGCGGAGATGTCGAGCTGGATGGCCATGAAGCCTGTGATGTCACCTTGGGTATCGGAGAGGGGTTGGACATCGATGTTGAGCCAATAGCGGCGGCCGTTTTTCGAGTAGTTGAGGATTTCGACGTTGAAGCCGAGGCCGAGAGCGAGTTGAAAGCGCATATGGGCGACAACGGCGGGGTCGGTCTCCGGCCCCTGCAGGAGGTCGCCGGGTTTACGGCCGATCGATTCGGCGAGTAAGTAGCCGGAGACGCGGGTGAAGCCTTCGTTCACCCATTCGATGCGGCCCGCGGCGTCGGTGATGACGACGGAGTTGGCGGTACAGGCGGCGATGAGGGCGAGGCGGGAGAGGTCCGCCTCCATTTTCTTTTGGGCTGTGATGTCTCGGGCGGACGCGTAGACGATGCCCTGTGCATCCTGGGTGGCGGACCAACTGAGCCATTTGTAGGAGCCGTCGGCGCAGCGGTAGCGGTTGGTGAAGTTCGTGACGGGAAGGCCCGAGGCGCGAAGGGCAGCGGTCTGAACGGTAGCAGCACGGTCTTCAGGATGAACGAGTTCGAGAAACGGAAAGGCTCGCAGTTCGGCGGCGGAATAGCCAAGCGCCCGCTCAAAAGCGGGATTGACCCAACGGAAGACACCGCCCGAATCCGCCGTGCATAAAAGAGCAAGAGAGGCGAGACAAAAACGTTGGTAGTCGACGGGCGGGGGATCAGACAAGATTCGCCACAACTCCAGTGGAACAGATCGGCGGAAGGAAGCAGCTCGGGAATTTGATTTTATCTTTGTTAGCGTTTACATGACGGGACCGATCCGCCAGGGCACGAATTCCTGATGGCCGAGGCGTTCGGCGCAGGTTTGCTCGCCGCTGGCGACGCGGAGGATCATATCAAAGATATCCTGGCCGATTTGCTGGACGGTGGCTTCGCCGTCGGAGATGCGGCCGGCGTTGATATCCATGTTGTCGCGCATGCGGCGGAAGGTGTTTGAATTTGTGGCGACCTTGACGACCGGGATGGTGGGAAAGCCGATGGCGCTGCCGCGGCCGGTGGTGAAACAGATGACGTTACAACCGCCGGCGGCGAGTCCGGTGAGGGAGACGGGATCGTAGCCGGGGGTGTTCATGAAGCCGAAGCCCGGTTCGGTAATGCGCTCGGCGTACTCGTATACCTGATTTAGGGTAGACGTGCCGCCTTTGGCGACGGCACCGAGGCTTTTTTCCAGAATATTGGTGAGGCCGCCTTCCTTGTTGCCGGGGGAGGGGTTGTCGTTGAAGTTGGAGTTCGCGAACTGATTTAAATAAACCTTGTACTCGGCGATCATGCGGAGGAGCTTTTCGCCGGTGGCGCGGTTGCGGGCGCGTTTGACGAGCAGGTGTTCGGCTCCGATGATTTCGGTGGTTTCGGCGAGGATGCTGGCGGCGCCGAGTTCGGCGAGCAGGTCCGAGCAGTGGCCGAGGGCGGGGTTGGCGGTGATGCCGGAGAAGGAATCCGAGCCGCCGCAGTTAAGGCCGAGGGTGATGAGGCTGGCGGGGAGTTCGGTGCGGTGTTCGGCGGAGAGGCCTTCCATCTGCTCCAGGATGAACTTGCGGGCGGCTTCGATGGCGCCCTTGGTGCCGCCGGAGTTTTGGAGGGTCATGCCC
>CANNLB010000249.1 GCA_947505565.1 Acidobacteriota bacterium
GCTCGCGGACAACGCACCAGGTCAGTCCCCAGCCGTGCCCCGGGGTGAACCCGGTTTTTAGGTCGCCGGATTGCAGCGTCGTCATCTGCCGCACCGACTCCGGCCTTAGGTAGCGCTTGCCGTCGAGCGTCCCTTGGTTCAAAATCATCCGCTGGAAGCGCACATAGTCCGAGGCGGTGGAGAACAGTCCGCCATTGGCGGCCGGAAACGGTTCCGGGTCAAAGCCCACGGGCAGCGCGGCCGCCACCAGCTTGCCGCTGCTTTTGTCGCGTTGCACCGGGGCGACCAGCCGGGTCTTCTGTTTTGCCGACGGAAAGAAGGTTGTGTCCTTCATGCCGAGCGGCTGGAAGAGGCGCTTGGCGACGAACTTGTCGAAGGGCATGCCGGAGGCAACTTCGACCAAGTACCCCAGCGTATTGATGCCGGATTGGCAGTACTTCCACTGGCTGCCGGTGGGGAACCGCAACGGCTTGCTGAGGTAGGCCGGGATCAGATCGCCCAGCTTTCGGGCGGCGGCCCACTCGGCGGGGGTGGCTTCGGCCAGCCCGGACGAATGCGTCATCAGGTGCTTGATCGTGATTTCGGGGTACTTCGAAAAGGCCGGGATGTGCTTGGCGACGGCGTCGTCCACCGACAGCTTGCCCGCTTCCTGCAGCATTAGAATGGCCGTGCCGGCGACCGGCTTGGTCATCGAGGCGATCCAGAAGATCGAGTTGGTTTTGACGTTGCCGATGGCCGCGAGGTGGGTGACGCCGGTTCGTGTGGCGATGGCCGTGACGGCGCCGGGCACCTCCTGGGCGTCGATCATCTTTTGCATGGCGGCCGCGATGGCCGCGTCCTGGCCCAGCAGCGTGAGCGGAGTGATGAGAAAAGCGAGCAATGGGCGCATTGCGCCAGCGTATCATGGAGACTGAATGCAGCAAGATTGGACGAAACTGCGAGTCTTCCCGCTCGCCGAACGCAGGAGTTTGACCCGGGTCGAAGACATCTTGATCGACCCCTCCAGTGTTCCTGCTTTAGCTCCAGCGACTGGCTGTGCGCAGGCAGTCGCCGCCGCTCGGGCCCGAGGCGCTGCCGTGGTCCTCTTTTACGGCGCGCATCTACTCCGCAACGGCGCGGCGTTGATCCTGGATGAGATGATGGCGAAGGGTTGGATCACGCACGTGGCGACCAACGGTGCCGGGACCATCCACGACTGGGAATACGCCTGGCTCGGCCGGTCCACCGAAAGCGTGGAGCAGAACGTCGCCACGGGAACGTTCGGATCCTGGGATGAAACCGGGCGGAATCTGCATTTGGCGCTGTACGCCGGGGCGCTCCGCGGCGAAGGCTACGGCGTGGCGTTGGGTCGGATGATCGCCGAGGATGGGGTGACGTTGCCGTTGCCGGAAGAGTTGGAGCGGCTGATCCGCGAAGAGCCGCGGCATCCTTTGACGGCGGCTCGCGCGGACCTGCTCGCCGCCGGCATGCCATCCGGCCGCGTGGCGATCGACCACCGTTGGAAACAAGCGTCGATCCTTTATCACGCCTTCCGTCGAGGCGTTCCGGCCACGGTGCATCCGGGCATCGGCTACGACATTATCGCCAACCATCCGGCGTTCAGCGGGGCGGTGGTGGGCCGCGCGGCGGGGCTCGATTTCCGTCTCCTCGGCGACTCGGTCGAAGGCCTCGATGGCGGCGTGGTACTGTCGGTGGGTTCAGCGATCATGGCGCCGCAGGTGTTTGAGAAGACGCTGAGCAACGTGAACAATCTCCGCCTCGGAGCGGGGCGGTCGATCGTGCAAAACCATTCGATCTACGTCGTCGACCTCCAGGACGGCGGCGGCTGGGATTGGACGCAAGGCGAGCCGCCGAAGACGAATGCGGCCTATTATCTTCGTTTTTGCAAGAGTTTCTCGCGCATGGGGGCTCCCATGCACTACGTCCAATGCGACAACGTCGCCTTTGTGCACAACCTGTATCGCGAGCTAGGCCGGCTCGTCGCCTAAACGGCGGTCGTGGTTTAAGTAGTTCCGGATGTAGTCGGCCACCGAATCGGCCAGCGGCGTGATGGCGGCTTCGTAGCCGGTCGACCGCAGCCGGTCGATGGTGGCCAAGGTTCGATACTGATACTTCCCGCGAAGCTGCTCCGGCATCGGGATGAATTCGATGTTCGGTTCCAAGTCGAGAGCGGCGAAGATCGCGCGACCGAGGTCGAGCCACGTGTGTGCCTGCCCCGAACCGAGGTTGTAGAGCCCTCCGGCTTGGGCTGTGCTCGCCAGATGGATTGTCATCGCGACCGCGTCCTTAACGTAGAGGAAGTCGCGCTGTTGGCAACCATCGGCAAAGTCCGGCCGATGACTGCAAAACAGTTCCAGCTTGCCGGTGGAGCGGATCTGGTTGAACGCCTTGTGGACGACGCTTCGCATATCGCCCTTATGATCCTCGTTCGGCCCAAAAACATTGAAATACTTCAATCCAATGACTTTGTCCGCCCAGCCAGCGCGCACGGCGTATTGATCGAACAGGTGCTTTGAGTAGCCGTACATATTAAGCGGCCGGAGCGAGTCGATCGGGAGATCCTCGCGGAAGTCGTCCTCACGGGCACCATAGGTAGCCGCCGAGGAGGCGTAGACGAAGCGGGCTCCGTTCTCGAGCGCCCAATGCGCGAGGGTCTTGGTGTACTCGAAGTTGTTCCGCATCAGAAATGCAGAATCTTTCTCGGTGGTCGCCGAACAAGCCCCGAGGTGGTACACGGTGTCGATGTCGTCCAGCTTCGGAAGCGCGGTGAGTAGATCTTCGGCGTCGATATAATCAAGAAACCGTAGCGGCACCAAATTGCGCCATTTCTCCGAGAAATCCAAGCGATCAGAAATCAAAACTCTTTGGTAGCCGAGTCGATTCAGCTGCCAAACGATTGCGCTCCCAATCATGCCGGCTCCGCCGGTAACCAATATGCGGCGGGTAGTGTCCATTTTTATACAATGGTCGGGGCGAGAGGATTCGAACCTCCGGCCTCCTGGACCCGAACCAGGCGCTCTACCAGGCTGAGCCACGCCCCGAAGAAATTAGGATAGCGCGGATTGGCATCAAACGGCAACAACCAGCCTGCGAGAATACCAGTTGAATCATGAAAATCGCCTTTTTCAATACCAAGCGCTACGAGAAGCAAGCCTTCGAAGAGGCGAACCGGGACCGCGGTCATGAGTTCCTCTGGATCGATCTGCCGTTGCGCGCCGGCACCGCGCCCTTTGCGCAGGGCTGTGCCGCGGCCTGTGTTTTCGTTAATGACCAAGCGGACGCCGCTGCCATCGTGGCACTCGCGGCCAGTGGTGTAAAGCTCATCGCCGCCCGGTCGGCCGGCTTCAACCACATCGACTTGGCGGCCGCCAGGGGGGTGGGCATTGTTGTCGTTCGAGTGCCGGCTTACTCGCCCTACGCCGTGGCTGAATACACCTTGGCGCTGATGCTCTCGCTGAACCGCCACGTGCATCGGGCGTACAACCGCGTCCGCGAGGGCAATTTCGCGCTGGATGGCCTGTTGGGCTTCGATATGCACGGTCGCACGGTGGGGCTGATCGGTCTGGGCAAGATTGGCGCCTGCACCGCGAAGATTCTGCAAGGGATGGGCTGTCGCGTCATCGGCCATGACCCGGTCAGTTCCGTTACGGGCGTGACCCCGGTCGCGCTGCCGGAGCTACTGGCGACGAGCGACATCGTATCCTTGCACTGCCCGCTGACGCCCGAGACCCGGCACCTGATCCACGCCGAATCGATTCAGCAGATGAAGCGCGGGGCGATGCTGATCAACACCAGCCGAGGGGCGCTGGTGGACACGATGGCGGCGATTGAGGGGCTGAAATCCGGACAGCTTGGCTCGCTCGGCATCGACGTTTACGAAGAGGAGGCTGATTTGTTCTTTAAAGATCTGTCGGAGACCGTCATTCAGGACGACGTCTTCGCGCGGCTGTTAACTTTCCCTAACGTGTTGGTGACCGGGCACCAAGCGTTTTTCACGGCGGATGCCCTGACGGGAATCGCGGTTACGACAATCGGCAACATAAGTGAATTTGCGGCGACGGGGCAGTGTCGGAATGCGATATCCTGAGCCTCAAGATGGGCGATCCGAACTCCATACCTCGTCGAGCGTTTCTCGGCGCGCTGGCCCTGCCAGCGTTTGCCGATTCCAGGGCTGACGAGAAAGCGGCCGGGTTTCGGCTGGGAGCGGCTACCTTTTCATTGAAGAACTTCTCGCGCGCTCGGGCCATCGAGATGCTGCAGCTATGCAAGGTGGAGGCGGTGAGCGTGAAGGAAGCGCACGCCAAGATCAAAGACGACCGGGCGGAATGGGCCAAGGCGCGGAAAGAGTTTGAATCGGCGGGTTTGCGAATCGTTTCGGTGGGGAAGATCGACTTCGCCGTCGATAGCGACGAAGACGTGGAGCGAAACTTCCAATACGCGCAAGCGTTGGGCGCGGCGGGAATCGTGATGGCTCCGAAACTGGCGGTGCTGCCGCGGATCGAACGGTTCGTGAAGCAGTACAACATTAAGGCGTTCATCCACTGCCACGGCCCGGAAGATAAAGTCTTCCCGACGCCCGAGAGCGTTTTGAGGGCAGTGAAAGGCATGGATGCGCGGATGGGTTTGTGCCTGGATTCCGGCCACACGCTCCGCGCCGGCGTGGACTTGATCGCGGCAATGAAGCAGGCGGGGCCTCGGCTGCTCGACTTCCACATCAAGGACCTGCGGGATTTGAAAAACCGCGGCACGTCGTGCCAAGTCGGCGACGGTGCAGTGCCGGTGTCGGCAATTTTCAGCACTTTAAAGCAGATGGGGTACCGGGGGGACGTGAATTTGGAATACGAAGTGCTGGCCGACAATCCGTTGCCGGGCATGCTGGGTTCCTTCGCCTATATGCGGGGCGCGCTGGCTGGGATGAACGTGTAGAACGAGTTTTGCAGGAATTAAAGGACGATCTCCGGTTCGCCTTTAATCTGCGGTTTAAGCAGCCGGGGTTTGGGATTGTAGCCTTACTCACGCTGGCGCTGGGTGCGAGTCCCGGGCAGATTCTGCGGCTGGTGATGCGGCAGAGCCTAACGCTGGTGGAGCTAGGTAACGCTTTAGCGAACTTGCTGTGCGGGATCAGCGCTTGTCGTCCGGTCGTGTATGGAGCGGTGGTGGTGCTGCTGACGCTCGTGGCCGGCGTGGCAACGTTGATTCCGGCGTGGCGGGTGGCGCGGATTGACCCGGCCAGTGCCCTTAGAGGTTGAAAAGCTTTTCGAGGCGGCGAAGGGTTTGTTCGGCGACTTCGTAGTGCTGGCGGGCGCTTTCGACATCGCCAGACTTTGCGGCGATGTCTCCTTCGCTGAGCTCGCCCGTCGCGTTTTGGAGCAGGATTCCTGAGTCGCCGCGGGGCCTTAGGCCCTGCGCGGCGAGCGTCTGGCTCAGGCTGGCGAGGGTCGCTTTACAGGCTTCCAGGCGGGACGCGATGCGGACGCGTCGGGTGCGGAGTGCGGAGACAATGGCGGCGTCGGGGCGGGGCGGCGGGGCGACG
>CANNLB010000250.1 GCA_947505565.1 Acidobacteriota bacterium
TGCCAAAGGCCTACCCGTCAACTTCGGGTCTACCGAAAATGTCGCATGGAAAGTCGATGTCCCCTTCGGCCCACCCTCCCCCTTCGTCACCGGCAACCGTATCTTCCTCCCCGCTACCGGTAAACAACGCTGGCGCATCCCACGCCCCGAAAACCGTGAAAGCGGGGCAGTCCCCTTAGCCCTTCAGGACCAACTAATAGGCGTCGACGCCTATCAACCCTCCACCGGAGAAAAACGCTGGTGGAGCCATCTCCCCTCCAACTGCGCCATGGGCTCCTCCGTCCTCTTCGACCACTCCGTCATCGTCACCGCATCCGGCTCTGACAAACCCGGGCTCCCCTCCTTCGCCGCCACCCTCGCCAAGTTCGATCAAAACACCGATCAAAAGGTCTCCCTCCCCGAAGGTCACTGCAACCCGGACAACAGCGAACACTTCGGCGCACTCGACAAAAACGAAGACGGCGGAATCGACTCCACCGAATGGGAAACCACCCGCCAAATGGGTATCGGCGAATACGGTGCCTATTTTGCTTCCCCCGTTGCCGCCGATGGTACGGTCGACACCGTCACCGCCGAAGGCAAAATGACCGTCCTCCAAAACGGCCCCCAATGGGAAAGACTCGCCCTCAACGACCTCGCCGACAAAGCATTCTCCTCCCCCGCCATCGTCGGCAACCGCCTCCTCGTCCGCACCCGAAATACCCTCTTCAACTTTCCCCAAATCGAAACCAAGTGACCCCACCTAACATCCTGGAACGTCTCCGCAACACCCTCGAACTCCTCGAGCAACTAGACTCCGACCGCGAACTCCTCGCGAGCCTCCCCCAACCCGAGCGCGGCCGCCTCCAATACCTCATCGCCCAACATTTCAACCCCGACCCCGTCGCCCGCCGCGCCCGCCTCAAAGCCCTCGAACGCGAACGCAGCGACGCCAAAACCCAACGCGTCGATGCCGCCCGCGAAGATACCGGCATCCGCGCCCTCCGCCGCAAACCCGTCTTCACCACCCCCAACGTCTTCCCCCCCACCCACTTCTCCCCGCTCGATGTCCACGCCGATCAGCCCGAACCCCGCGAGTCCGTCGAACCCCAGCACTGCTACGTCTGCAAGCAAAAGTTCACCGTCATCCACCACTTCTACGACCAGATGTGCCCCCCCTGCGCCGCGTTCAACTTCTTGAAACGTACCGAACTCGCCGACCTCCACGGCCGCGTCGCCCTCCTCACCGGCGGACGCGTCAAAATCGGATACCAAACCGGCCTCAAACTCCTCCGCGCCGGCGCCCATCTCATCGTCACTACCCGCTTCCCCCGCGATTCCGCCAACCGCTACGCACAGGAACCGGACTTCCCCGTCTGGGGCCATCGCCTCGAAATCTTCGGCCTCGACCTCCGCCACACCCCCAGCGTCGAAGCCTTCTGCCGCGAACTCCTGTCAACCCGTGCCCACCTCGACTTCATCATCAACAACGCCTGCCAAACCGTCCGCCGCCCCCCCGAATTCTACGCCCACATGATGGATGGAGAACGAGCCGCCCTCGCCCAAATGTCCGCCCCGGCCCACCAACTCCTCCACCGCTCCCACCTCAAACCCGCCACCTCCGCAGAACTCTCCCAAGTCCCCCTCCTCCCCGAAGAGCTCCTCAGCCAAAAACACCTCTTCCCGGAAGGTCGCCTCGACCAAGATCTCCAACAAGTCGACCTCCGCGGCCGCAACTCCTGGCGTCTCCTCCTCGACGAAGTCTCCTCCGTCGAACTACTCGAAGTCCAACTCATCAACGCCGTCGCCCCTTTTATCCTCAACGCCCGCCTCAAGCCCCTCATGCTCCGCACCCCCAACCGCGACAAGCACATCGTCAATGTCTCCGCCGTCGAAGGCCAGTTCTATCGCAACTCCAAAACCACCCGCCACCCCCATACCAACATGGCCAAGGCCGCTCTCAATATGATGACCCGCACCGCCGCCACCGACTACCACTCCGACGGCATCCATATGAACAGCGTCGATACCGGCTGGGTCACCGACGAAGACCCCCACGAAATCGCCGCCCGCAAGACCGTCGAACAACGATTCCACCCGCCCCTCGATATCGTCGACGGCGCCGCCCGCATCCTCGATCCCATCATTAACGGAATCAATACCGGAACCCACATTTGGGGCCAGTTTTTGAAAGACTATCAGGTCGCCGACTGGTAGAATAAAATCTTGCCCATGCCGAAAAAGACTCCGGTATCCTCCGTCCCCTTCCTCGTTTTTTGATGGCTGATTCGTGTACAGCAAGGGCGACGATCCAGGAACTGCTCGACGCTCTGGAAACAGAAGTGGAGGCTTTGCGCTCACTCGCGGCTTTGGCGGTCCAGTTCGCCAATGTCTCCCCTGCCGACATCGAGGATTGGTTGGCAAACCGCGCTCCCACCCCAGCATGGGTGCTGATTGCCCTGCATCGGACCGTTCAGTTAACGCCTTCGGCTCGCCGGAAGCTCTCCCGTCAACCGCTCGGACACGCCATCAAACCCGTTCAAAAAAATCATCCATTCTCTCGTATCGAGGACCTTTAACCGTAATGACTACTGCTACTATCTCTGAGAAATCGAAGACCGCGGCGGCTACCGCCAAACCTCGCCTCCTCTTAACCCACGGGGAAAAAGGCGGCGTCGGCAAGACCACCGTCGCCCGGCTCGTCGCCGATTTCCTCTCCGCCAGGGACGCCTCTTTCCGCGCCTTTGACGCCGAGGGACCCGCCGGACAACTCCTCCGTTTCCACCCCGCCCAGACCTCGGCGGTCGAAGTCGACAAGGCCTCTGCCATCGCGCCCGTACTCGACTTCCTCATGGACGGCACTCCCAAGCGTCTCGCCCTCGTCGACCTCGGCGCTCGTTCCGGGGAAGACCTGAAAGAGTGGCTCTACAAGGGCGGAGCCCTCGAAGAAGCCGAAGGCGGCCAACTCGGCATCACCATCGTTTATGTCGTCGGCGGAGCCGTCGATAGCGTCGGCCACTTGAAGGAATGCTTCGTCGCCCTCGGCAACGCGGTTGAATACGTCATCGTCAAGAATCTCGGCGTCGCCGCCAAGTTCGACGTCTACGACGCCTCCAATATCCGCAAGGATCTCCTCGCCGCCGGCGCAAAAGAGATCACCATCCCCATCCTCGATGGAACCGTTTACCAATCCGTCGATAAAGCCAGCGTCGCCTTCTCCGCCTTCTGCGAAGGCCAGGGCACCGAGGCCGGCTTCACCGAACGTCGCTACTGCCGCACCTGGCTCCGAGAGTGCTTCGCCGCTCTCGACACAGTCGCGTCGACCCTCCTCTAATCCTGCTAGGGCAGGGTCCCCCCTGCCCTAGTCGTTCACCCGCAATTGCGGAATAAAGATCTCCGTAGCCTTCCGCTCCAGCAGTTCGTCCACCCGCAGCAGCGTCGCCACCTCTACCCCGCTCCGAATCGCCTTCGCGATCTTCTTCTCCGCCCGTACGATCCGCTCGGCCTTTTCAATAGTCTCCTCCAACTGCCCCACCGGAATCACCACCACCCCGTCGTCATCGCCCACCAACCAATCCCCCGGATGCACCACCATCCCGCCACAAGCCACCGGCACCTGTAACTTCCCGGCATACTCCGCCCCACCCGCGTTCGCCACCACCGCTCGCGCAAACACCGGCAATTGGCTCCCCCGTATGTCCGCCAAGTCGCGGATCGCTCCATCGATCACCACTCCCGCCAGCCCCTTCAACTGCGCCGACAAAGTCGTCAAGCCCCCCCACAACGCCGTGTTCGGCTCGCCATGCCCGTCAATCACCAGCACATGCCCCGCCGGACACTCCGCCAGCGCCTTACTCACCATCAGAATGTCCGCGGTATGCACCTGCACCGTATATGCAGGCCCCGCCATCTTCACGTTCCCCGACCACGGTCGCATCCCATGATCCATCGCTCCGCCCTTCCCTAAGGCATCCGAAACCGGCCCCGTGCCGCACTTCATCAGTCGCTTCTGTTCACTCACAACGCTATCCTCACTTGGGCCGGATTAATGGCCTTGTACTTGCCTTTATTGGCCGTAATCTCAAAGGCCTTCGCCACGTTTTCAATCCCCTCCAGCACATGCGTAATCGTCGGCTTCATCCGCACCCGCCCCGACGCCACCAGACCCACCGTATGCTGTAAGTGCTCCAGCGTACTAATGTCTGGAAATACATACCGTAAGCTCCGCTCCCGCAGTAAATCGACGTCTAACTCAAACGGCGAACCGAACCACGATACCCCCACAATCCTCCCACCCGACCGCACCGCGTCCACCGCTTGCGTCACGCTCTTTATACCTGCCAACCCCTGCGTCGGGCTCCCCCCGGCGCACTCGAAAACGATGTCCGCGCCATTGCCCTCCGTTAACGCCCGAATCGCCGCCACCGGATCCTCCCGCGTCGCGTTGATCGCATAGTCGGCCCCTAACTCGAGCGACATCGCGCAAGCCTCGTCCCGCACGTCCACCGTAATAATCCGCCCCGCCCCACTCACCCGCGCCACCTGCAAACACTCCAGACCCATGCTTCCCTGCCCCAGGATCGCCACCGAATTCCCGATCTTCAACTCCGCCGTCTCCACCGCCGCCACGCTGTCGCTCAGCGACTGCAAGCACGCCGCCTCGTTGTCCGAAATCCGGTCGTCCACCAGTGTCAAGGCAATCTCCGGCAACACCGCATACTCACAAAAGCAGCCCGGCAGTTGAAACCCGATAATCGGCCCCTTTCGACACAGATGCCCCCGTCCGGACTCGCACAACGGGCACGCCTCGCAAGGTAGTTTCGCTCGCGCCGCCACCCGGTCGCCCACCTTGAACCGCGTCACTCCCTCGCCTACCTCGACGATCCGAACGCAGAACTCGTGCCCGAATAGCTGCACCGGCGCTTCGGTCTCCAGCCGCTCTTTGATCTTGTCATAAGCCAGCGTCCGCACCCCGGCGGCCAACTGCGCTTCCGTCACGCTCGGCTGCACCACCAACACCTGCGCCAGAACATGGCGTGGGCGCAGCACCGGCATCGGCACCTCGTCCAACCGCAAATCTCGAAACCCGTAGAACCGCCATGCCTTCATAGAAAACTCCCTGTGATAATATCGCACCCACATGAGAACAACGTCAGTCCTCCTCCTCACCTTCTCCGCCGCGCAACTCGCCGCTCAGATTTTCGCCCCCGGTGCCAAGCTCGAAAAGCTCTTCACCGGCGGTCACCTCACCGAAGGCGTCGCCGTCGCTCCCGATGGAACCGTTTTCTTCAGTGACATCACCTTCACCACCGAAACCGGCATGCAAGCCGGCCACATCATGCGTTACGATCCCCGCACGAACAACACCACAGTCTATCGCTCACCCAGTGGTATGTCCAACGGCCTCAAGTTCGACGCCCAAGGCCGCATGCTCGCCGCCGAAGGTGCCGACTACGGCGGTCGCCGCATCACCCGCACGGACCTCTCGACCGGCAAAAGCGTCATCCTCGCCGGCCTGTTCGAAGGCAAACCCTTCAACTCGC
>CANNLB010000251.1 GCA_947505565.1 Acidobacteriota bacterium
GCGCGTGCATACCTGGAGCGGAGAAAGCTGCCATTGAGCCGGGCGGCGGAGTTTGGGGTAGGATTCAGCGAGAAGAGCGGTCAGCATTTAATTCGGGTCTTGAAGTCGCAGGGGTTTTCACCTGGGGAATTGGAGGAGTCGGGGCTGGTGGGCAAGCGCGACGATGGCACTTTTTACGATAAGTTTCGGGGGCGGTTGATGTTCCCGATTTGTAATGAGGGCGGCAAGGTGATCGCCTTCGGGGGGCGGGCTTTGTACGAAGGCGACGAGCCGAAGTATTTGAATTCGCCGGGGACGCCGATCTATACGAAGAGCTTGGTGCTATACCATCTGCATCGGGCCCGGGAGGCGGCGCGGAAGACCGGGCGGCTGGTGCTGGTCGAAGGGTATATGGACGTGATTGGGGCGTGGGCCGCAGGCGTGAAAGAAGCCGTGGCCCCCTGTGGGACGGCGCTGACGCCGCAGCAGGTGAAGATGATGAGCAAATATGCGCCGCTGGTGGTGGTGAACTTCGACCCCGACAATGCGGGCGCGAACGCGGCGGAAAAATCGATTGCGATTCTGCTCGAAGAGCATATGCGAATTCGGATTGCGACGCTGGAGGGCGGATTGGACCCGGATGAATATGTGGCGGCGCACGGGGCCGAGGCATACGTGAGCCGGATCGACAAGGCGCAGAACTACTTCCATTGGCTGGCCGGGCGGGCGCAGCAGCGGTTCGATACCAAGAGCGCGGAGGGGAAGGTGCAGGCGCTGGAGTTTTTGCTGCCGGCGATTCGGCGAGTGCAAGACCCGATGGAGCGGGCTTCGCTGGCGGCGGAGTTAGCGAATCGACTGGGAGTGGACCAGGCGATGCTGCTCGATCAGTTTCGCCGGATGGCGGTGCAGCGAACCGAGCGGCGGATGTCGGCACCGGTGCTGGAGCTTTCTCCGGCGGAGAAGGTGTTGTTGCAATTACTGCTGCAATCACCCGCGATTTGCGCATTTGCGGCAGCGGTTTTGCTGGACGACGAGCGGCTGGAGCATTTTGCGTTGACGAGTTCGCCGGCGTGGCCGATGTGGCAAAAGGTGTTGCGGCAGGCGGCGGAGGGGCCGCTCGAGTTCTCACGATTGGAGGAGCACTTGAGCGCTTCCGAGAAAACACTAATGGCCGGGCTGGTTTTCGCCGATAGAACAGCAGACGAACAAGAAGAGATGATGCAAGCAGCAGCCTGCTTGGCGCAATTCGCCGCGGTGGGACGGCGTGCGCGCATCAATGATTTGAAGCGTCATATTCGTTCGCTTGAGCAATCCGGTTCGATGGCGGAGGCTTTGGCGATGACAGAGGAGATATACGCGCTGGAGAGGCAAGAGAAGGCCTGACGGCGTGTTGTAGACTAATGGGTGCACTCGTTGGGGTTCCTGTGGCAGCAGAAAACACTTTTGGCCGCGCAAATCACCTCATGGACGGACGCAAGGAGAAGGGCTACGTGCTCTACGACGACGTCAATGAAGCACTCCCGGACGACCTTGTATCGGGGGCGAATCTGGAGGATATCCTTGCGGAATTAGAGGGAGCAGAGGTTGATCTGCTCGACGAGACGAAGCTTACCTTCGGCAAGAAGATTGGCGACGACGATGAGATCACCGACGCCGAGTTGGCGGCGGCTGAGTTTGCTGATAAAACGAACGACCCGGTGCGGATGTATCTGCGCGAGATGGGTTCGGTTCCGCTGCTGACGAGGGATGGGGAAATTGAGTTGGCCCGGCGGATTGAGAGGGGCCAGCGCGTCATCAACAAGACGCTGTCGCGGTCGGCGCTGGTGATTCGCGAATTGCAGTATGTACGGTCCGACATTGAATCGAACGCGCTGCCGTTGCGCGACGCCCTGACGTTAAACGATTTCAATGAGGACGAAGAGGATCTGCTCAAACAGCAGAACGATTTGTTCGCCGCTTTTGCCAAGATCGAGGCCGATGCGAGTTTGGCGCAGAGTATTCGGCAGAAGTTGGCATTGACGCCGCGGGCGCCGACCAAGCCGAAGGTACATCGCACGCTGCGGATGCAGTTGGGCCGCCAACTCGTGAAGATCTCGCGCGAGATCCGGCAAATTCCTTTTAGTTCGCTGGTAATTCGGCGTCTGGCGAATCGGGTGCGGACGGCGCTCGATCAGATTCGGCCGATTGAGCAGGACATCATTCGGACGCAGCGCCAGGCGGAAGAATTCGAAACGAACCCCGCCATGGCCGAGAATTTGAAAGAACTGCGGAAGGAGTTAAAGGCTCTGTCGACGCGGTTGCAGGGTTTGGTGGATGAGTGCGGCGCCACTTCGACCGAACTGCGGCGGACGTTGAACCTGCTGGATCGAGGCGATGGGGAAGCCGGAGTGGCGAAGAAGTCGTTGGTGGAGGCCAATCTTCGGCTGGTGGTTTCGATTGCCAAGCGGTATACCAATCGGGGACTGCAGTTTTTGGACCTGATTCAGGAAGGTAACATCGGGCTGATGAAGGCCGTTGATAAGTTTGACTACCTGCGCGGCTATAAGTTTTCGACGTACGCGACGTGGTGGGTGCGGCAGGCGATCACCCGGGCGATTGCGGATCAGGCGCGCACGATCCGCATTCCGGTGCACATGATCGAGACGATCAATAAGCTCGTGCGAACGCAGCGGATGATGCAGCAGGAACTGGGTCGGGAGCCGAATACGGACGAGTTGGCACGGCGTTTGGAAATGCCGGTGGGCAAGGTTCGAAAGGTGATGAGAATAGCCCAGGAGCCGATTTCGCTGGAGACTCCGATCGGCGAAGAAGACGAGTCGCATCTGGGTGATTTCATCATTGATCGTCGTATGGCTTCGCCTTCGGAAGCGGTGATCAACTTGAATCTTCGGGAGCAGACGGCGGAAGTGCTGAAGAGCCTGAGCCCGCGCGAAGAGAAGATCATCAAGATGCGGTTCGGCCTGCAGGATGGCAGCGAACATACACTGGAAGAAGTGGGGCAGTATTTTGCGGTGACGCGGGAGCGGATCCGTCAGATAGAAGCCAAGGCGCTGCGCAAACTGCGGCATCCGAGCCGAAGCCACCGATTGAAAACGTTTCTTGAGGCGATGCCTCCCGGCGAATAGCAGTCTATGGGCGAGTGAGGTCGAAGGA
The DNA here is from genome assembly GCA_947505565.1 of Acidobacteriota bacterium. Classification (GTDB taxonomy): domain Bacteria; phylum Acidobacteriota; class Terriglobia; order Bryobacterales; family Bryobacteraceae. The sequence continues at coordinate 3,133 of CANNLB010000251.1, forward strand.
ATAGGGCCTCCTCGCTCAATGCACTTCGATAAGTACGTCGTCTGGGAGCAAGAGAGCCACGTGGCCGCGCTATAGGTCCATCGATTCCAGCGAACCCCTATTCCTCCGCTACGGTATCGCTCCCGGGGGCTGCTTGGCCCATTCACCGCTCTCCAGTTGCACCAAAGCGGAGTCGGCAAAGACGGCCGAGTCACCATCCGGGGCACCACTGACCTCTTCGACGGAAGTCCCATCGAAGCCCTGTTGCTCTCCCAATCGATGGGCGCAGCACCCTCGCGGGATCTTTCCGGGCAAGTCCGTTCTAAACTCTCTGAAACGAAGTGAGGACGGCCAACCTCTAACGGGCAGAAGGAAAAACGCTCTACGATTGACGAAGAAACTGATGTTAACCTGTGGCGCTACTTCGCTCTTGTTCACGGTCAATCCCCAACCACTCACTACGCCAAAGAATGACCAGGTAAAGCAGGATATGATGAGGGCCTTTCCTGCCACCCCCAACGCCCCCGTCGATATCAACAACGCGACCGAGGCCGAACTCGAAGCCGTGAAGGGCGTCCCTTGGCGCCGGCCTGGCCGCCCCTACACCGCCGTATCCGATCTCGCGAAAGCCGGCCGACAAGAAGCCCAAGTGCAGACTCTAACTCCGTTTCTCAAGGTGGGTCCCGCACCGGCCCCTACCGCCGCCGCGCCGGGCGGCGGTGCAGGCAAAGTATCGGTAAACAAGGAAAGCAAAGTCTTCCATCGCGAAGGAAACGGCTGGTACGGCAAGACCAGAGACGGCGCTTACATGACCGAAGCCGAAGCCCTGAAAGCCGACTACCGCGAGGCCAAGGACGTCACCGAAAAAAAGTAACCCGCGAAACCTTCATCAAGGCGAATCACGATTATCGCAAGCCAAACCGAGCCGCCATGTGGAATGCCTTCAGTTCGCCTTCCACGACAATTCGCGAAAACATTCGACGATAGCCCTCTGAGCGCTGTTAGAAAGGGCGGTCGTCTTCGCATTACCTGCCAGATCATCCTGCCGCGAAGTAGACGCTTTATACTCGCCGACTTAACAATCCAATTCGTGCTGGCAGCGGGAAAGCGCGAATCAAGCGTTATCGAGCTTCTTCGATATCTACTCCGCCTGCCTGGTTCACAATGGGCCGGCCTCCGGCCCATTGTAGTCTAGCTGGATTAGCGGGCCCATGAGCTAATTACGTCGCCCAAGCCATAAGCTTCCGCGCTCTCCAAACGGGCCGCGGAACACCATCGCCCGGCTACCGTTTGAGCCCCCATTCCTCATCAAAAAACCCCGCCGCAACCACCTTCCCCGGATACTTCCCGTCCGCCGGGGTCGCCGTATCAATCACCGCCCAATCCGGCAACTTAGAAATCTGCCGAGCATTATTCAAATAGTCAAACTCTCGAAACGTAAACCCCGAATTCACCACCACGTACCGTTTCGGGTTCAACGGATTCGGATAGATAAACGCCGGATAATGCGTCCCCGCTGCATAACTCGCCTTCCCTACCGTCACCTGCTCCCCCACCCATTTCACAGGCAACCGATCGGCCATCTTCCCGAGCACCGAGTTACTCGCCGGCGTCCCCCAAACCACGATGTTATGCGCCATCATATCCGCCTCGGTCACCTCCGTATCCTTCTTCACCCGCGCCTCCCCCCGAAATTGCTTCCGCCACTCCGTCACCGCCCGCCGCTGCTCCTCCTCAATCCGCCCCAGCGTCTTCCCGCTCCCCATCACAAACAAAAAACTATCCATAAACGCATCATCAATCGGCCCCTGTAAACCATGCACCTTTCGCAACCCCGTCGCCGAACCCACCGCCCACTGCCCACCCTGCTTCACCAAACTCACCTGCCAACTCCGATCGCTCGCCGGCCCACCAACCGCCAATGTCTGCCCGTCAATCACCACCGCCGCCTTCCCCATTAACTCGACCGGCGCCCCGCCCGGCCCAAACGCGAACGTCAACCCCGTCACCCCGCTCGTCTTCACCTCCAACCGGCCTTGGTTATGCACCGAAGCCTCCACCATCCCCTTCTCCCAATGCTGCGCCAACCCGTCCACCGTCACCCATTTCATCTTGTTGTATCGCAGCGTGTAAGTCACAAACCGAACCCGCCGCGGATACTCCTCCCGTCCCGCCGCCGCAATCGCATCTAACTTCGCATTCAGCGTCACTTTCGCTTCCGGATGATACCGATGCCCCGTCTGCGGTCCAATCACGTGCGTCATCGGGATGCCCTCTTTCGCCAGGTAAGTCGCCATCAAATCCGCCGCCTGCTTCTGCCCATCAATCTCTCCGCTGTACGCCACCAGCGGCACATTCACAAAGTTAGCCGCATAGTCCGTCGCATCATACATCCGCCATAG
>CANNLB010000252.1 GCA_947505565.1 Acidobacteriota bacterium
AAAGAACTGATTGAAGCCACCGGTGCCGAGATACGATACCTCCCACCCTATTCCCCGGACTTCAACCCGATCGAGCCCTGCTGGTCGGTCGTCAAACAACGTTTGCGCCAACTCATGGCGAGGTCGGTGGCTGCTCTGGACGCCGCTCTCCCCAAGGCCCTCGCCCTCATCTCTCCCGACATTGCTAAAAATCTCTTCCGACACTGCGGATATCTACTCGGTTAAGTCGAGATTTTCTCTAGCCCAATTCGATGGCTTGATTGCCGCGACCGCGCAGAAACATGGCCTCACGCTGGTCGCGCGCGACGTAGGCGATTTTCGCAATCTGGGCCGTAGCATCGTCGACCCCTGGGACGCGCGTAGCCTCGAACCTCACTGGCCAGAGGCACGGGAATAAAAGCCCCCTCCGGCCGAGGCCGAGCGCGAAGCGCCCGGCAATGACATCGAAAACCTACAGTCATTTGCTTACCTTGGCAACAGCCGGGTACAATACTCCTACATGCGCAGAAGACAGCGGTTGTCTTTTAGCTGAGCGTCTGGACATCTAAGATGGAGTCGACGTTAGGAGCCCTAGACCGCTCCCGAACGGGTCGCTGCTCGGTAAGGTGTTTACGACTGGGCGGGCGGCTACTGCGCGACGCTGGCGCTTTCTCCGGTCGGCTCGACGACCAACTCGCCGCTGCCGCTGAAGCTGTAGCCGAAGCCGCGCACGCTGCGAATAAAGAGTGGGTTGGTGGGGTCCGTCTCCACCTTTTGGCGCAAGCGGAGGACATAAACGTCGACCGTGCGGTCGGTGACAGCGCGGTCGTGGCCCCACACCGAATTCAGCAGTTGCTCGCGGCTGAAGACAATCCCGGGGCGCGTCATGAGGAACTCGAGGAGTCGGAATTCGGTGGCGGTGAGAGTCAATTCCCCGCCCCGTAAGAAGACGCGGCAGGCGTTGCGGTCCAGTTCAAGGCCACCAGCCTTCAACGTGCGGACAGGCTGTGCCTGGCCACGGAACTGGATTTTGATGCGGGCGATCAACTCTCGCACAAAGAACGGCTTCACGATGTAGTCGTTCGCGCCGAGTTCGAGGCCGACAATGCGGTCAGTTTCGGTCGCGCGCGCCGTCAGAAAGATCACCGGGGTGTTCGCCAAATCGGGATGCTTCCGAATCGCCTTGCAAATCTCTAACCCGTCCGAGTCGGGGAGCATGATGTCGAGGATCACAAGGTCCGGCCGCTCCCGCTTGCACAATTCGAGAGCTCCTTTTCCGGTTTGAGAACCGGCAAACGAGTAGCCTTCTTTCTCGAGGTTGTACTTGAGCAGCGCAAACAGGTCGCTATCGTCCTCGATTAAAACAATCTTTTTCATTACAATACCAAGCTACTGCGACCAATGTGTCAATTTAATTACGGAATGGTTAACTGTGAGCGAATATCGCTGTGTTCGCTCATTCCGAGGTCGTCATGGGGCAGGGTGAAAGAAAATTCTGACCCGCGGCCCACTTCGCTTTGTACGCTGACTTCGCCGCCCTGCGCCTTGACGAGGTGCTTAACGATCGCAAGCCCGAGTCCAGTGCCGCCGAGTTCCCGCGAACGGGCCTTGTCGACGCGATAGAAGCGCTCAAACAAGCGGGAGAGCTCTTCCGGAGGGATGCCTATGCCGGAGTCCTGGACGAAGATCTCGGTGAACGGAAGGGGTGCCAGATCGCGCATGCCGACGATGATAGAGCCGTTTTCGGGGGAGTATTTCAGGGCGTTATCGATGAGATTCGTCAAAACCTGATTGACAGCTTCAGCGTCGCAAAACGCTTCCGGCTCCCCTAGCATGCGGTGGAAGTGGATGGTGAGATTCTTGCGTTGCGTCAGAGGCAACATGGAATCGAGCGTATCCTGCACGAGCGCGTGGACGTTGTAGGAAGCGAATTGGAATTTCTGCTGCTTCATTTCCACCCGCGAAAGCGTGAGCAGGTCGGCGGTCAGGTTGCCGAGGCGTTCGGCATTTTGGCGAATGATACCCAGGAAGCGGACGTTATGCTCGGGTTCGTGGATCGCCCCATCGAGGAGGGTTTCGGTATAGCCCTGGATGGAGGCGAGCGGGGTGCGGAGTTCGTGGGAGACATTTATGACAAAATCCTTTCGAATCCGCTCGAGTTTTTCAAGTTCCGCATGTTCCCGTTGCAGTTCCTGGAACATTCCTTCCAGGGTCTCGCCTGTTTCGTTCAACTTGCGTTCGAGCAGACCGAGTTCGTCCCCGCCCGGCCGAGCCAGGCGGGCCTGAAAGTTGCCTTTGGCCAGCTCCGCCGAATACTCGATGATGTTCCCGAGTCGGCGGGAGACCCAACGGGCGAAGAGGGCAGCCAGGAGAATGGCGGGCAAGAAAGAGAGCGCGGTGGAGCCGAGCATGCGGCGGCGAATGGCATCAACCTGGCTCTGGATCTCCGACAGGGGAACCGCCAAGCGCAGGGCTCCTTCTTCGACCGGTACGGCGACGTAGAGAAAGGGCACGCCGAGGGTGGGGCTTTGACGGCGGGTGGAGCCGGTTTGCCCAGCGAGCGCCATCTGCACTTCCGTGCGATTGGAGTGATTTTCCATTTTATCGGCAGCCGCTTCGGAATCAGCGAGGACGCGGCCGTCTCGGGCGATCAACGTCAGTCGGCCGCGTGCAGCGGCGGCGTACCGTTTGAACTGGGCAGGTTCCTCCGGCAGAGCAATCGCCAGCATCTTGCCCTTGTCGATCAGTTCGCGTTCCAGAGTTTCGAGGTAGGTGGACTCGGCGATTTTGGAAGCGAAGAAGTCCACTGCAACGAGAGCGACAACCAGAAGGCCTAACACCGCGCCGATCAGTTTGAAGAAAATTTTGCCGGTCAACGGTGAGACTCTCCTAGCTTTTATTGTAGCTAGAGTACTCAAGATTCCACAGTGCAACAGATTTAGTTACGAACGAATGAGCTTATGGCTTCAGATCGATGACAGCATAGGTGGGAACCAAGGGCAGAGAAAATTCCGTCGTTTCGGCGGTTACAAGCAGGTCCTTGGGCTCGATCGCGCCGGCCGAAGAGTGGAGCCGGAGCGACGGGAATCGTCCGAGGAGTCGGACGCGGAGGCCTTCTACGTTGCGGTTGCCATAGTTGAGCAGCATGATGCGGCGGCCGGTAGCGTCGCCCGACAGGGTGGCTATGACGACGTCGGAGCCGTAGATGCGGAGCAGACGTTTATCGTCGCCGAGCTTCTGGCGGATTTGGTAAGCGTAGGCAGAGGGATCGCCGGCTTGGGGCTTGACGTTGAGGTCGAGCTTGGAATCGGGGGCGGAGAGGACGCGGAAGAGGAGATTGCGGCGGACGAGCAGATTGAGATTTTCGCCGGCGGCGGGGGAGCCGTCGTCGAGGAATCCGATGTTGGCGAGGGGCGGAAGTTTCGAAGCCGGGATGGTGGCCAGGAATTTCGAGGCCTCGGCGAACTTGGGCCAGTCTTTGGCGGCGACCTTCATAATGACGTCGACGCCGTAGGCATGGGCTTCGGCCGCGGCGAGAACGGGATTGGCCGGTTCCATATACGCAGGGGCCTTGAGCCCACGAACATATTGCGAGCCGTTCGAGTTTACCCAGGGGGCGTTGGAAGCCGACGCCATATTCATACGGTATTGGACCCCGGGGCTGGGAAGCTTGCTGACAGCGGGTAACGGTTTGGCACAGGCCCCGGCCGCTTTCCAGGCGTCGAGGGCTTCCGGGGCGACGTAGACACATTCAATGCCGAGGGATTTCAATTGCGGCGCCGTGGAGGGCGGCGCGTCGGTAAACAGACTGATGAGGGCGAGAGCTACCATTTAGAGAGCCGTCTGCCGAAGGTCGATTTTCTTCTTGTCATACTCGCCGAGGCCGAGGGTGGCGGCGTATTCGATGTGGCCGGGTTCGCGAATGAACCGGTTGAAGTTCGGCCCTGATTTGCGCTCTCCGGCCTTAATCAAATGCTGCGGAGAACGGTCCCACACGCTGACGGCACCTTTCAGTTTGCGCTGGTCTTCGATGATGTCGAGCAGGATGCGGTCCATGGCGACGGGGTCGGTCCCGAACATCATTTTCGCGGGATAGAAACGGAACTCTTTGCTGGGCGAAAAAGGCCCGCCGTGCCAAACGCCTTTGAGGCCGTCCATGACGTGGAGCACGGTGCGCGAACGCACCGGTTCGACGGTGGCGAGCTTACCGATGAACGAGAAGGTGTTGGTCTTTTCGAAGCGGTGCGAGCGGGCGACGTTGTGGAAGTTGCCGTAGGCGATGTTTTTCAGGCAGCCGGTGACGCCGGAGGCGCCGTGATCCTTCATGTTCGGGATGTTGATGAGCTTGGTGAAACTCTCGGAGACTTGGCGAATGATGTTGGAGCGCGTATCTTCTTCACCGAAGAAATCGACTTCGACATAGGTCTTGGCATCGTAGCCGTTGAGCGCATCGCGGAGGGCGGATGCCGCCAAAATGTTAACTCCGGCGGGGACATACTTCTGATAACCGACCGAGTCCATTTGATCCTGGAAGCGTTCGTAGATCCAGATATTGGTGGGCTTCACGCCGGTGATGATCAGTTGGCGAACGGTTTCGGCGACGACGACGGGGTGGGAGCAGATGGCGGGGGCGCCCGAGCAGTTGACCTTGAGCCCAACGACATCCTTCGGTTCGACAAAGCGTCGCCAGGCGGTGCGGACATCCTTTTCCCCGGTAAGGGAGAGCATGCCGCGGCTCATCATTTCTTGCACGGTCGGGACGTCAACGGCCTCGGTCGAGACGTCGATCGACTTGGGCGCATGGACGGAGGCGACCCGACCGCGGAAGGCCCCGGGCATGCCGGGTTGGGCCCAGGGTTGATAGGCGGATTGGACCCGATATTGCGGCAGATCCGCGTTAGTTGCCGCAAGAGCGGCACCGGCGGCGAGGGGGGAGAGAGTCAAGAAGCGTCGGCGTCGCATACAATGCAACGTAGCATGAACAATCCTTCTAAATCACGCCGAAATTTGCTGACGGCCGCTGCCGGCATCGCCGGAGCCGCCGCCGCGCAGGCCCAAACGCCCGGGAAACCGGAGAAGAAAGTGCACTACAAGGGTGCCAAGCCGAAGACGACACCGCTGTTCAACGGGGCTGTTTCGTTCGGGAATTTGCTCTTTATTGCAGGAAAAGGCGCCCATTTTGAAGGCGACATCAAGGCGCATACCAAGCACGTGCTGGACGAAGTGGAGAAAGAGTTGATCAACGCCGGGTCGAGCATGAACAAAGTTCTGAAGTGCAATGTTTACTTGAATGATCTGAAAGACTACGTCGGGATGAACGACATGTTCAAGGGCCGGTTTGGCGAGGAACCACCGGTGCGGACGACGATTGCGGCGGCTGGTGGAATCCCGGGGAATTCGCTCGTTGAAATCGACGTCATCGCCTACATCTAGAAACCATAGAGGCGCTCGGCGCGAATGTAGTCGGCCACCGCGGGGGGAAGCTCAGTCGGCATCTCCCCGCGGGCGAGTTCGGCGCGGATGCGGGTG
>CANNLB010000253.1 GCA_947505565.1 Acidobacteriota bacterium
GCTTTCTCGACCCCCGCATCACCGTCCGCACCGGAGTCCAGATTCATTCGGCGACGCAGATCCCCGCCGCCGATCGCCTCATCCTGGCCACCGGCACGCGTGAGCGCTTCCTGCCCTTCCCCGGCTGGACGCTCCCGCACGTCCTCGGCGCCGGGGGCCTCCAATCCATGGTCAAAAGCGGCCTGCCCATCGTCGGTAAGCGGGTGGTCATCACGGGCACCGGGCCGCTCCTGCTTGCCGTCGGCGCTTATCTCCGCAAGCGCGGCGCCAAGGTCGTGCTCATCGCCGAACAGGCCCCCTTCGCCCGCATCGCTCAGTTCACCCGCGAACTCTGGCGCGAACCTTCGAAGCTACTCCAAGCCGCCCAACTCGGCTGGGGGCTTCGCTATCGCGCCGACGCCTGGCCTATCCGCGCCGATGCCGGTTCGGTCACCATTCAGGGCCACGGCAAAATCGCCTGCGATTACGTTGCCTGCGGCTTTGGCCTCGTCGCCAATACCGAACTCCCCGTCCTCCTCGGCTGCGCCGTCGACGCGGGCCAAGTCGTCACCGATTCCAAGCAGCGCACGACGGTTCCCCATCTCTACTGGGCCGGGGCCGGCAGCGTCGATCGTTCCATCCTCGAAGGCCAAATCGCCGGCTTCGATCTCGAACGAGCCCGGCCCCTCTACCCCGCCCGCGACCGCGCCCTCCGCTTCGATCGGCGCATCGACCATGCCTTCCGCCTCCGCTCCGAACTCAGTAGCCTCCCCACGCCCGAAACTATCGTATGCCGGTGCGAAGACGTGCCCTTTGGGGCCGTGTGGCAGCAACGCGACTGGCGCTCCGCCAAGCTCCAAACCCGCTGCGGCATGGGTCCTTGTCAAGGGCGCATCTGCGGCCCGGCCCTCGAACACCTATGCGGGTGGCCGGCGGGCTCCGTCCGGCCGCCTATCTTTCCAACTCGGCTAGAGAACCTTCTCGACGAACGGCGTTAGCTCTTCAAGCGTCATTCGGCCCGGGTTGTAAAGTCGCACGATACCGGCCTTATCGATCAGCACGAGCGTCGGCGAAGTCGAAGACCCATACCGTTTGAAACTCTCGCTGCTCAACGGAGTCGGTACGTGCAGCAGATCCGGGTAAGACTGCGCCCGCACTTTTTCCATGTAAGGAACCTCTACCGTCGGGCCCACCTCTTCCCCACCCGCCACGTATCCGTAAGTCTGCGTTGGTGCCACAATCTGCAGCGCTGGATACTTCTGCTTCAACACCGTCAGCGCCGGACCCACCTGCTTGCAATCGGCGCACCAGTGCGCCCAGAAAAACAGCAGCACCGGCTGACCCTTCAAGTCCGCCAAACTCTTCATCCGTGGCCCGGTCAGGAACCGCTGCAAATCCAGCGCGGGAGCCGGCTTACCCACCAAACTCAGCAAATGAATATTTTTCTGGATCCGCGTCCGGATCGACGTCCCGTAGTAGTTCTTCAACTCCTGGTTCATCATCGCCAGGGACTCACTCAAACGGCCTGTCCCGGCCAGAGTATGACCCTCCACTTCGATCGCCGCGCCCAAAGCTAGTGGCACCCGCGGCTCGGCGTCGAGCGGCCGTTTCTTCAGCTCGCCCTGCACCAACTTCCGCGTCTCCGCCGCGTACGCCGCCGCCTTATCCCATAGCTTGTTTGCCTGCGCCGCCCGGCCTAACCAGGAATAAGCTTCGACATACTCCGGGGTAACGCCGCTCGAGCCCCGATACGCCTGCAGCATCCGCTCCCCGCCCGCAAAATCTTTCGCGTTGAGCGACGCTCGCACCGCCGTCACCAGTTGCGCCGGTGCCACCAGCGCCAAAGCCAAAACAACCAGAACCAAACGAACCATAGGAATTAGCCTAACGCAGATCGCGCAGCCATTGAATCGACGCCTCTAAGTCTTTCCGCTCCTGCGCCGCCGCCCGTTCCTTCGGTACCGCGGGCCGGGTCGGCATCGGCTTACCCTTCTCCGCCAGCGCCGCAAACCGGGCAAACTCCCACGCCGGCATTCCCCGGTACGCATCCCAAAACTTCGGCTCAAGATAGGGAAACGGCCGCGTCCCCGTCACAATGATTTCGAGCGACAGCGCCTTGCCCGGACATAGCTGTCCGAACTTCTTCACCCATCCGCCCATGTCCACGTTGCCTTCGCCCATCCGGGTCCACTGCATCGCGGCACCCTCCGGCGTCCGCCATACAGCCGAATCCCGCACGTGGCTCGTCAACACATACGGTGCCAAAGTCTCCAGCGTCACATGCGGATCCTCAATCGCCCAAGTCGGGTTACCCGAATCAATACACGCCCCTACAACGTCTTTGCCGGCTTCCTCAATCAGCATCTTCAACTCGCGCGCCTGCAAATCTCCGCCGTGGTTTTCCACCGCAATCCGCTTGCCCGCGTCCATCGCCCGACTCCGCACCGCCCGCAACGTCTTCACCGTATTTTCAATGCTCTGCGCCAATGGCGTCTTACTCGCGCGGTCCCGCCAATCGCCTAGCACGCAGCGCACAAGCGGCGCATTCAAGACCTTCGAAGCCTCGATCATCTTCGTCAGCTGTTCCTCAGCCGTCCCTTGCGCCGGATCAAACCGCATTGCCGTCGGGCAAATCGAAAGCATCCCGATCTCGACTTCGATCCCGACCCGCTCCGCATGCGCCCGGACGTTCTCCAAGTGGCTCTTTTCCAAGCCACCCAAAAACCGGATCTCCGAGAAATGCACCACCTTCGCGCCCTGCTTCGCACAGTAGTCAAGCAGTTCAAAGGGGCTCCAACCCTGCGACCGCAAACTGAATAAGTCGATGCCAAATTTCATGGGAAACGCTCCACTCTGAGCTAGTAAAGGACCAGCGGCCAGCCCAGCCAAAAACGACCGACGGGAAACCATATTCGCTAACCTCGCAACAATCCAGCCATCTCCGCAATCCGTTCCACCGGTTGCTCGGGATGCAAACGATAATACAACCTACCCGCGCATCCCGCTCCCAAAGCTTCGAGAAACCCTTCGCCATGCGCCGGGTCGCCCGTCACCCGCAGCAGCGCCCCGAACTGCCGCGCCGTCTCCTGCATCTCCCGCACCCGGTCCCGCAACTCCACGAGCGGCTTGCCCTTCGCTTGCCATTCCACCCGTCCCGCCAACTCCGTCCATGGCGTGCCCACCAGATAAGCCCCCAACGCCTCCATAGTATCCGGATACCCCTCGCCCGGTTTCGTCCCCAAGCTCACCGTCACCGCCTGCACCTGAATATCCTCATCCCGCAATGCCCGCAAGCCAACCCGGATGTCTTCAGCGGTCGTGATTCCCGGTCCCGCCAGGTCCCAATGGATATCCATCAAGCTCGACGCATTCCGCGCCGCGCGCACCGCATCCAAATCCGCCGCCGCCACCCGCGTTACCCCCATCGCGCTAAACCCTTCCCGCCATCCGTTCCGCACCGCTGCCCACGCCACCTCCTGCGTGTTGTCCACCTCCAACGCCGCCACGTTCAACCCATACTTGCGCAACACCGCCCGGTACTGGCCAAACGCCGCATCCGGATCCCGCACCGCAGCCACAAACAGTGATTGCGTTCCCTGCGGCCGCGGCTTCACTCCCCGGTCCAGAGACTCCAAATACGTCGTGATCGCCTTCTCGTCTCCCGGCCCGAAGGGGATTGCGTTCACCACCACCTCCATCCCACTCGGCGTTCGCATCCGGCCAATCAAGATCGGCTTCGGAAACAAAGCGCTCGCCGGTGAACTGGCCGAGGCAATATGCAACAGCCAAGGCTCCTTGGCATCAATCGCGACATAGAAAGTCTGCGGGGCCCCCGGATCGGCCACCAGCGACCACGGCTTCACCACAAAACTCTCGAAGTGCACCGACGTCAGCCGAGCCGACAGTTGATGACGCGCCGCCTCGCTCATCGGCGACCGACCCGTCACCTGAAACACCAAATCCGCCAAGGCAGCCCCTTCGGCCGCCCGGATCGGTAACGTCAAAGGAACCTGAATCATAGCTCTAGCTTCTTCAGATACTCCCGGAAATCGGCACCCAAATCATAGCGCTTCAGCGCCAACTCCACCGTCGCCTGCAGGAAGCCCAACTTGTCCCCCGCATCAAACCGCTTGCCTTCAAACTTGAATCCGTAGATCGGACGACTCCGCAGCAAGTGCTTCAAAGCATCGGTCAACTGAATCTCGCCGCCCTTACCCGGTTCAATCGACTCAATCGAAGTGAAAATCTCCGGCGTGAGAATATAGCGTCCGACAATCGCCAGATTCGACGGAGCATCCTCTCTCTTCGGCTTCTCCACCAAATTGCGAATTCGGAACAGTCGACCGCCCACCCCTTGATGATCGATCGGTTCGGCATCCACCACTCCGTAGCTGGAAATGCTCTCCGGCGGAACCTCCATCAGCGCCACCACCGATGCTCCATAAAACTCGTAGATGTCACTCATCTGGCGAAGACAAGGAATCTCGGAGTCAATAATGTCGTCCGACAAAACAACCGAAAACGGCTCGTTCCCCACCAACTCCTTCGCCCGCAACACCGCGTGCCCCAAACCCAGCGCCTCTTTCTGCCGCACATAGCTCACATCGATCATGTCGGAGATACTCCGAACCTGATGCAGCAGCTCTTTCTTCTGCCGCGCTTCCAGCAGATGCTCCAACTCGAAGCTCACATCAAAATGATCCTCGATCGCACTCTTGCCGCGACCCGTCACGATAATGATGTTCGACATCCCGGAATGCAGCGCTTCTTCTACCCCGTACTGGATGAGCGGCTTATCCACCAGCGGCAACATCTCCTTCGGCATCGCCTTGGTAGCGGGTAAAAAGCGCGTCCCCAATCCCGCGGCAGGGAAAACGGCTTTGCGTGGTTTCGCAATCATTCGGTTTTCAGTCTCCTCCATCACGCGCACTTCCGACCCAGCCCCGTCAGCGGTTCTAGAACCGAGTGATCTATGGTACTGCAAGACAACAGTTGCGCAAGCGCACTTGCCCCCGCAGACTATAGTATCCCCCTTCCCATGGACCGATCCGATTCCTATCTTTGGCGCTCCTGCGAGGTCGCTCGCCTAATCTCGTTACTCGAGTCAGAGCGCCGATACTACGAGGATATCGTGACTCTGCTCCCCGCTCCAATCGCGCTGGTTGAAGCCAATGGCCAATTCATCTCCGGTAACCGCGCGTTCCTGAAACACTTTAACATCAGAGCCGCCGAACTTGCCGCAATTGGGGTCGCGCGCCTCCTCCCGAGTCTGCCCCTCACCCCCGGCCTCCATCACGATTGGGAGCTTTTCCGCCTTCAACGCCGGGATGATGAGACGTCCGACCTCGTCCTCGTTCAACGGACCCGTACCGCTCCCCCGCCCCCTCCCCCCGATCCCGCCGTCGAAGAACGCGCCGCCAACCAGGCCGCCACCACCCGCCTCGCCGGACGCGTATTCCACGAAGCGAACAACCTCTTAATGGTCCTTTCCGGCTATGGCGAAGAGATTCTCGACGCCCTTCCCCCC
>CANNLB010000254.1 GCA_947505565.1 Acidobacteriota bacterium
CATCCACATCGACATCGTATGGGCGTGCGGCTCAAATCCATCGAAGAACCGATCAAAAAAGGCGGGCAATTCCAACCGTGAGAGCAGATCGGCATTGAACTCAGCCAGTTGTGTGGCATCGGGGAGTTTGCCGTGCAACAACAGGTATGCCGTTTCGACGTACGAACCCTCGTCGAGTTGCTCGATCGGATAACCCCGATAGTTCAGGATTCCTTTATCGCCGTCGATAAAGGTAATCCGGCTTTTGCACGCCGCCGTGTTCATGTAGGCGGGGTCGTAGGTCATCATGCCGAAATCATCGGCGTCGACTTTGACTTGCCGCAAATCGGTGGCCTTGATAGTGCCGTCTTTAATAGGAAGCTCGTACGTCTTCGCGGTTCGGTTGTCGATCAGGGTAAGTGTGTCTGCAGGCATGCCGGTAAGAGTCTCTGACAGCTTAGCGAATTTTTAAGGACGAACTACTTCTTTTTCGCCGCGGGTTTCGGCGCAAGGGCTTTGTCGATCTCGGCATCGAGCCCCGAGCCTTCAAAGATGCTCCGCGTCGCGTCCGAGTGGCCAAAATCGTTACGGATAAATCCATTCTGGTCGATAACAAAAAGGTGAGGGACGTTGAGCGAAGGCCGTTGCGGCGTGATCATCATGTAGGAAGCCGCTACCTGCCCGCAATCGAACAGCATGGGCGAAGTAACGCCGTTTTCGGTCATGTATTTTTTCACTGTTCCCTGGTTGTCCGGGGGGTTCACGATATGCAAAACGGCAATCTTGTTGCCGTGCTTTTGCTTCGCCTTCTCGAGGGTAGCCGTCAGGGTTTTGCAGTGTGGACAACTGGTCTGCATAATCTCAATCAACACCACGCGACCCCGCAAATCGCCTATGTCGTGATAATTCAAGTTTAAGTCAGGGAGAGCAAACCCCGGGGCGCGTCGCCCGGATAGTTCGCCCGCCGCCAGCAGGGGCAGAAGCGTCAGCATGAGTACGGCCGAGAGTCGGAAGAACATAATACCCCTACAGTGTACCTCTCGCTACCTCGCGGAGTCCTCCCTCTTTCTGGGAAATGAAAAAAGCCACCCCGAAAGGATGGCCTTTTTAAAAATGGTGCGGAGGAGGGGACTTGAACCCCTACGAGATTGCTCCCGCTAGCACCTCAAGCTAGTGCGTCTGCCAATTCCGCCACCTCCGCAGTGGGGAAAACACGATTTACTTCTTTTACTTCTTTTGCTGCTGTTGGGGCTTCGGCGCGTTCGGATTGGTCAAATCAATCTTCTGCTCACCAACCTTCTGGCCCTGCTCATTGAAGAGTTCCACTTTCGGCTCAGCTCCGGGAACGGTTACCGACGTCGAAGGCATACCCTTGCTCTGTGCTGCCCCCGGATCCTTTGTCGTTTCCAATACTGATTTCGAGCCGCCACCGCTACCCTTTCTTGTCGAGATAATCGAAAGAGAGAGCGATGTCACCAAAAAACAACCCGCGGCGATCGTGGTCGCCTTGCTCAACACAGTAGCTGCCCCGCGCGGCCCAAAGACCGTCTGGGAGCCCATGCCCCCAAATGCTCCGGCCAGATCGGCCGCCTTGCCGCTCTGCAGCAAAACCACGATCATCAGGAACAAGCAAACAATGACGTGAATCACTGTCAAGACGTAAAAGAGTATCGGCATGGATCGAACTACCTCACAACAGTATAGGCCACCTACCGGTAAGCCGCAACACCCGTCACACGTTCGCCGATCACCAAGGTATGAATGTGATCGGTGCCCTCGTAGGTTTTCACCGTTTCCAGGTTGCAGAGATGGCGCATGATCGGGTAATCATCCATGATCCCGTTCCCCCCCAGCAGGTCCCGAGCGATCCGCGCACAGTCCAGCGCGATGGCCACGTTGTTCCGCTTCAACATCGAAACATGCGCCGCTTCCAGCTTGCCCTGGTCCTTCAACCGGCCCGCATGCAGCGCCAGCAACTGCGCCTTCGTGATCTCGCTGATCATGTTCGCCAGCTTCTCTTGCACCAACTGATGCGACGCCAGCGGCCGGTCGTCAAACTGCTTGCGCAAAATCACATACTGGCGCGCCACCTCGTAACACTCCATCGCCGCTCCCAGCACCCCCCAGCCAATTCCGAACCGCGCTTGGGTCAGGCAGGCAAGCGCGCCTTTTAACCCTTTCGCCCCGGATAAAATAGCCGAAGCCGGAACCCGGCAGTTCGCCATCGCGAGCGACGAAGTCACCGAAGCCCGCATCGAAAGTTTGCCATGCAAATCGGAAGCGGAAAACCCGGGCGTCCCCTTCTCCACCAGAAAGCCCCGGATGCCTTCCTCCGTCCGCGCCCACACCAGCGCCACATCCGCCAGCGAGCCGTTCGTGATCCACGTCTTCTCGCCGTCCAAGATCCAGTCGTCGCCCTCGCGCCGTGCCTTCGTCCGCATCCCGCTCGGGTTCGAGCCGAAATCCGGCTCGGTTAGCCCAAAACAACCAATCGCCTCCCCCGTCGCCAACCGAGGCAGCCAATGATTCTTCTGCTCCTCGCTGCCGAACGCATGGATCGGGTACATCACCAGCGCCCCCTGCACGCTAACGAAAGAGCGGAGCCCCGAATCGGCCCGCTCCAACTCCTGCATCATCAGCCCGTACTCGACGTTGCTCACGCCCGCGCAACCATACCCCTGCAGGTTTGCACCAAAGAAGCCCATCCGCCCCAACTCCGGAATTAGCTCCGTCGGAAATTGAGCGTTGTTGTAGGCGTCTTTGATCAACGGCACCACCCTCGCCTCCACGAACTCCCGCGTCGAACGACGCACGAGCAACTCGTCTTCGGAAAACGAAGAGTCAATCAGGAAGTAATCCACACCAGCGAAGGCCATCCCTCTATATTGCCTATATTGCATGAGAGAATTCCAAGCTTCGCCGCACTACCGTCGGGAAGCCATGCAAACAAGAGTAATCGCCATGTGGCTAGCGGCCATCGCCGGCGCGGTTGCCGCGGATCCTGCGTATCCCGTCCTCGAAAAGGCTTACGCCGCCCTTCGCTCTCACCAGTTCGACCAAGCCGCCAGCTTCTTCGAACAGGCCTCTAAACTCTCCCCGGAACGAGGAGCAATTCGCAAGGACCTCGCCTACACCCTGCTCAAGGTCGGTGAAACCGCCGCCGCTCGGGACCAGTTCCGCCAAACGATGGAACTGGATCCCTCCGACCATCACGTCGCCCTCGAATATGCCTTTCTGGCGCACGAAACCCGCCAACTCATTGAGGCCCGCCGCGTTTTTGACCGCGTCCGGAAGTCCGGCGATCCCGCCAGCCGCCAGACCGCCGAGCAGGCCTTTCAGAACATCGATCAGCCGCTCCGTGACGGCATCGCCCGCTGGCGAAAGGCTGTGGCCGCGCTGCCGGATAACTACTCCGGCCACGAGGAGCTAGCCAAGCTAGCCGAACAGCGCGAGGAACTGGCGCTCGCCGCCACCCACTTCGAAAAAGCTTGGCAACTCAAGCCGACCCTGCGAATCTTCCTGCTCGATCTGGGTCGCGTCTGGAAGGCCCTCGGCCGGGCCGAGGACTCGACCTCCGCCCTGTTGGCCGCTAGTCGCGGCACCGAGCCCCGCGTGGCGGAAGCCGCCCGCGAACTGCTGCCGCAACGCTATCCCTACGTTTATGAGTTCCGCAAAGCGCTTGCACTCGATGACGCCAACGTCGAATTACGCCGTGAACTCGCCTACCTCCTGCTCGAAATGGGTAACAAGCCCGAGGCCGAAGACGAGTTCCGCCGCATCGTCAGCGCCGCTCCGAATGATCTGCTCTCGGTCGCCCAACTTGGCTTCCTCCGCCTCCATCGCAGCGACTTGGCCGGGGCCATGCCGTTGCTCGATCAGGTGCTGAAAAACGACGACACCGAGCTGGCCGACCGCGTTCGTTCCGCCCTCAAACTGCCCCGCACCCTGCGCAAACGCCCCGAGGCCCCCCAAGCCGAGCGGCGCCTCGAAGCCAAAGTGCTCGCCGAAAAATCTCTCGAAAAGGGATACATGAAGGACGCCCTGAAGTACCTCACGATCGCCCACGAATCCGATCCCCTCGATTTCGACGTCATGCTCAAACTCGGCTGGGCCCACAATGTCACCAAGCAGGACGCGGTCGCCGCGCGGTGGTTCGACCTTGCCCGTCGCAGCCCCGATCCGAAGGTGGCCCAGGAAGCCAACAAGGCCTATCAGAATCTCCGCGCCGCCAGCGCCCGCTTGCAGGCCACCTTCTGGCTCTTCCCCATGTATAGCTCGCGCTGGCAGGACGTCTTCGCTTACGCACAACTCAAGACGGTCGTCAAGGTGAAGGGCCCATTGCTCCCTTACTTCTCGGCCCGCTTCGTCGGCGACGCTCGCAGCGGAACCATGGATCGAAGCCAACTGGCCGCTTCGAGCCCGCTCTATCTTTCCGAAAGCGCCGTCATTCTCGGCCTCGGCGTCGCCACCCCCGTCCATCGAGGCCTCTTCGCTTGGGCCGAAGCAGGCACCGCGCTCAGCTACCTCCGCCGCGACGATGTGCCTCGCGCCATGTCCGACTATCGGGCCGGCCTCAGCCTAACCCGTTTCTACGGCCCCACTATTCTCAATACCAAACCCGGCTGGTTCGCCGAAACGGCCAACGACGCCGTCTACCTCAGCCGCTTTAACCACAATACGATCCTTCAAACCCAAAATAAGTTCGGGCGTAACTTTGGCGGTAGCGAGGATGAAAACACCCTCCGCGCCCAGTTGTTCTTGGCCATGAATCTCAACGCGGACTTCAAACGGCAATACTGGGCCAATACTGCGGAGACCGGCCCCGGCGTACGGTTCCGCTGGTCCGCCATGCCGCCCTCCATGGTCTTCACCGTACAGGCGCTCCGTGGCGCCCATCTCGTCAATACCGGCAATCCCCGCCGGCCCAACTACTTCGATATTCGGGCGGGCTTCTGGTATGCGCTTACTCGCTAATCTTCTGCTCTCCTGCCTCGCGCTCGAAGCCCGTCGCCCCGCGTTTCAATACGCCTTCCACGTCGTCGGGGACGAACCCACCTCCTGGCCCGCCATTCTCGGCTCTATCGGAATGACGCCCGCGGCCGACGGCTCCTCCAGCCTCATCGTCCTCCCCGGCGGAACCGCCGCCGCCCCGGCTACTTGGCTCCCGCGCATTGAGGCCGGCGCACTGGTCATCATCGAAGGCGAAAGCCCCCTCGCCGAAGCCCTGGGCATCCGGCCCACCACCAAGCGCGTCCCCACGCAAAGCGTCATCGACCGCGCCGATCCGAAGCTCCCCATCGTCTGGGAAAAATCGATCGACCTGCCGCAATACGAAGTGCCGCCCGACGCGACAATCTATGCTCGCGAACGCTGGTCGAACGCCCCCCTCATGGCCGGCGTCCGGCGCGGTGCCGGGGCGGTGCTCTGGCTCGCCGTCACCCCCGGTAAAGCGGGCCACGAACGATTCCCCTATGCTCTCCAAGCCCTCACCCACCTCGGCCTCCAGCCCCCCTATCGCAGCG
>CANNLB010000255.1 GCA_947505565.1 Acidobacteriota bacterium
CCCGGCGAGTGAATAGGATGGAGTCCTTATCGGTCGCGACGAGTTGCCAATTCGGATCCTTCTTGAGGTGGGATTGGAGGGGCCAAGCAATTGGCAGGAGCGCACTTTCGAACTGATATTTGTTCAGAATCGCCGCCCATTCCGGAGCCGCATTCATGAGGTCGATGTAGTCCTTGCCGACTTCGGGACCAAAAAAGTCGCTCCGACCATCAAAAAACACGCGCTGGGTGACTGGGAAGCGATAGAGGAGGTAGTCGCCCCACTCATCGGAGGAGAGGACGCGGCGGCCGACGATGCTGGGCAGATTCTGTTCGATCATGGCGATGGGAAAGCGTAGGACCGGAAACTGGCGCGGCCAGGCGAAAGGTTTATCAAAAGCGATGAGAATCAGGATGGGCGCAGCGACCCAGATCGAATTGCGTGAGAAGCGGGGGGTGAGATCGGACGACAACTGGTCAAATGTTCTAGAGATTGACCGGCGGGCCGTGGAATCAACAAACCATCGCCACCAATCCGAGAATTCGGAAGCAATCCGGGGAGCGGCCACGAGCAGGAAGACTGGAACGTGGCGGACGGCGCCGAGTGAGAGGTGGGCCCAGAGCAAAACAAGCATCACGTCACTCCAGCGTCCCTTCCGCGCCAGGCCTGCGCAGGCGGCGGCTCCGGCGAGAAGCAGTATCTCATAGAAAAACATGGCTTCACTGCGGAATACGGGTGATTGGAACTCGTCGACCACACTTTTGATCCAATCGGACTGGAGGTAGTGGAAGACGTGGATGTGGAGTTGGATTCCGTATGGATTCACCAGGCTAGAGGCCAAGCAGGCGGCACCGACGACCGCAAAGCGCTGAGCCATCGAATATTGGCGACTTAGCAACTGGCCTAATACAACGGCTCCGAAGCAGGCAATGAGGGCGAGAAAGCCACCATGGAGATTCGCCCAGAGCATCGTCAGGGGGACGAACAACCAGATGCGGTTGGTCGGACGAACCAGTTCCGCATCGATGAGCCAAAGCGCAGCGGCCAGAAACACCAAGGTGAAAAGGTGGGGTCTGGCTAGGTAGTGAATCGCAGAGCAACCGCTCGTAAGTAAGATGATGCCGAGCGCCAGCAGAGGCGAAGCGCCCCGCCAGAGCATGTGGCGAAAGACGATCAGGAGATATATTGGGATGAGCATTCCGCAGAACAGAACCACACCTTTTAGCCCAGCCCATTGATGGAGATAGGAGAACAGAAGCTCGGCCAGCCACTCCCACGCAAACCAAGGAGCACCGGGCTTAGAAAACGAAAACATGTCCGTATGGGGGACCGTGCCGTGTTGCCGCATCCAGTCTCCAGCGCGGATATGCCAGCCGGTATCCCCGTCCGAGAGGAGCGAGAGCCAGCCGTTCGGGCCGGCCAAAAACAACCAAATGATGAGAGACAGGAACAGGAAGTCGGCCAGAGAGGGCGACCAAACAGAAAGTTTCGGTTCAAGTGGGGAGTCGGACTGAGAGGTTGTCATTGGTTTGCGCCGCGGACTAGGTGCCCAGATGGCTATTAGGCTGATCGGATGCCACCCCCAGGAACCTTAGGCCGATTGTCGCTTGGCGAGAGAATTAATTGGGGTCTCCTGGCGAGTCCCGAGGATTCGAACTGCTTGCGAGGCAAGTTCGAACCGGTCCTTCGCCGAGGTCTTCTCAAAAACGTGCGTGAGCTGCGCCTTGACGGTTCCGGGAGTAATGCCGAGTTCGGCGGCCATCGCCAGGTTCTTCAGACCGCGCGTGACCAGTTGGACGACATCTCGTTCGCGCGGTGTTAACGTCGGATGGCCGAGGCGAGATTGTTCGGCCCATATCCCGGACAGTTCCGGCTCAATCCAGACTTGCCCGGCTGCCACTTGGCGAAGGTATTCGCAAAACAGATCAACCGTCTGATTCCGCCGGATCACTCCACGGGCTCCTACCTGCAACGATCGGATGAGCTCAATTTCGCCCTGATCGGCCACCCAGAGAATAGCCGACGAACGAGGCGAAATCGTGCGGAGTTCGGCAAGAAAAAGAGCACTTTGTCGGTAACCAGCCGCATTGTCGATCAACACGACGGCGGGCTGGAAGTGGGCCACCCCGATCCGCGCAGCGGGCCAGTTCGGCGCTGTACCGCAGAGGCAAAAATCGGAAGAAGAATCGCAGACGCGCAAAACTCCCTCGATCATCCAGGGCTGAGACTCACAGGCGAAAACCGAAACCCTTGCCATTTGTGTCTATCGACTATCACCGTCGAAATTCGAAGGGCCTAAGGCCAATATCTCCAGAGACTAAGTCAATTCCCTCCCCTTGGTCTCGGGAAGGCCGAAGATCAAGAGTCCGCCGAGGGCGAAGAAGGCGGCGGTCATGCCGAGCGCAGCCCCAATCCCTTCCCGATCGGCAAGCGCGCCGATGCTGGCGGGAGCGAGAGCGCTGAAGACGCGGCCGGCGTTGTAGCAGAGCCCTTGGGCGGTGGCACGAATCCCGCCGGGAAAGAGTTCGGACAGAATAGCTCCGAAGGCGCTGTAATAGCCGTGTCCGAAGAAACCGACAAGCGGCCCGAGGGCGAGCAGGAGCCCGGGGCTTTGGGCGAAATTGCCATAGAGATAGGTCACAATAGCCGCGCCGAACAGGAACGATACAAAAACGGGACGGCGGCCGAAGCGATCGGCGAGGAATCCGAAACTCAAATAGCCAACGAGGGCTCCGAGTTGCATAGGGATGATCCAACCGGTGGAACGGACGACGGAGAGGCCGGCGCCTCCTTTCTCTATGGGGGAGGAGAGATAGGCGGGGATCCAGGTGAACAGCCCCCAGTAGGCGAATAGGATGAGGCTGGACATGCCGATCGAGACCAGTACGTAGCGGCCAAGGGGCGGGCGGAAGAGGGTACGGAGCGGGACGCGAGGGGCGGTGGGCGACCAGACGGCGGGTTCCGGAACGGCGCGGCGGATCCAGAGAGTCAACAACGCGGGAAGGACGCCGAGGGCGAAGAGGGGACGCCAGCCGTAGGTCGGCAAAATTGCGGCGGCGAGGAGGCTCGCGAGGATATAGCCGATGGCCCACCCGGATTGGGTAATCGCGATTGCTTTGCCGCGGTGTTGACTCGGCCAGGATTCGGCGACCAGGACGGTGCCAGCGCTCCATTCGGCACCGAGGCCGAAGCCGACGAGGGCACGCCAGAACAGGAGTTGTTCGAAGCTCGTCGCGGTGGCGATGGCGGCGGTAAAGAGCGAGTAGGTCAGGATCGATCCCATCAGCACTCTGGTTCGGCCGTAGCGATCAGCGAGATAGCCCGCGAGAGTTCCGCCGAGTGCGGCGGAAAACAGCATGGCCGTGGTCAGCAGGCCGCTTTGGGTTCCGGAAAGCGCAAACTCCTTTTGGATTGAGACGAGGGCGAAGGAATAGAGCATCACGTCCATGGCGTCAAGCATCCAGCCGAGCATCGCGGCCAGGAGGGTGCGCCATTGCACTGGCGTGATGTCTTTAAGGAAGGTCAAGCTCTCAATATAGGTCATAAAAAGAACCGATACCGCGAGGCGGGCAAGATTTTCTACAATGGAGCTACCACGTAGTGTGAATGCCCCTTGTTGTGGCGCTTCCCGTTTTTTGAGGCATAGCTCCATGACCGTGATGTTTTGGCCCGTCGTGATTTTCATGACGATTTCGCTCGCGATTGGGTTGTACACCTACACCCAGGTCCGCGGCTCCAGCAAGAACTATACCGTCTGCAACAAGGCGATGCCGTTTATCGTGATAGGGACGGCCCTGATGGCGCAGGCCGTGGACGGCAATGCAACGCTAGGCAACGTTTCGATGACGTGGTCGACCGGATTTTGGGCTGGCGTAATGATTCCGATTGGGTTGGCGGCGAGCTTGTTTTTTGTCGGTCGCTATTTGGCGGGGCCGCTGAACAAGATGGACCTGCTGACACTGCCCGAGTTTTTTTATCGGCGGTACGACCGGCAGACGGAGGCGCTCACATCGGCGCTGACGATCGCTTCTTTCACGGTGGTGATCGCGGGGAATCTATCGGCGGTGGCGTGGATTTTCTCGGTGGTGAGCGGGTTGAGCTACGGGATGTCGCTCACGATTACGACGACGCTGATTGTGATCTATACGATGGCGGGCGGACTGTTTGCGGCGATTTGGACGGATTTCTTCCAGATCCATGTGGCACTAGTTGGTTTTGTGGGTTCGGCGGCGTTTGTCATTTGGAAGTTCGGGCTCGGTGAGTTGCTGGCGAAAGTGCCGATGGAGAAGCTGGATTTCCGGGGCATCACGTCGATGGAGCACGGGGCGCTGGTGAACTGGGCGGCGATGATCTCGTTGGCCTTTGGCAACGCGATGGCGCTCGACTTTATGGAGCGGGTGTTTGCGGCCAACAGTCCTCGGACAGCGCAGCGGGCTTGCTACTATGCGGGATTTCAGACGATGCTGATTGGTTTGTGCGCTTCGTTGCTCGGGTTGGCGGCGGTGTCGCTGGTGCCGAAGATTGACGATCCGCGGATGGTCCTGCCGACGCTGGCGTCGGAGCATTTGCCGTATTGGCTGGGGGTGTTAGTATTTGTGGGCGTTCTGGGGGCGTCGATGTCAACGGCGAACGGGGCGATGCTCGTGATTTCGGTGGTTTTGGCACGAAACGTTTACCAGCGCTGGTCGAAGACGGCGGTAAACGACGGCCTGATGCTACTGCTGTCTCGTGTTTTGGCGATTCCGACGGCGATGGCGGGCGCTTGGGTGGCTTACTTGAGGCCAGAGCCGGGAATCTTGCTGGTGATTGCTTTTGACATCGTGTTTGCGGGCTGCGTGGCGCCGCTGGTTTTAGGGGTGTACTGGCGGAAGGCGACGGCATCGGCGGCGAAGGCTTCGATTCTGGTGGGGACGATTCTGCGATTAATTTGTCACCTTTACATGCCGCCGGCGTGGGCCGGACTGGACACGCTGCTCCCGCCGGTGGTCAGCTTGGTGACGATGATTGGCGTGACGCTACTAACCCATACCGAGTCCGAACCGAAGTTTGACCGGATGTACAATCCGACGCCGGAAGATCGGCTAGCGGTGGAGGAATAATGCTATTTGCTCTCGCGTTGGCATTACAGGTAGGGGGATTGCCAGATAAGTGGTTGTCGGGTGGGCCGAACTGTGCAGAGATCCCGGATTGGCAGGTGCATGCCTACAACGAAAACCTGCTGATTCTGCGGCAGAGCGGTTGTGTCCACTACGAAAAGCCGTTCCTGTATCTGCTTTTTGGCAAGGACCGTGCGATGTTGCTCGACACCGGAGCCGGAAAACCGGGGACGGCGGCGATTGTCGAAAGGCTACGCCGTAAGATGCCGGTGATCGTGGTGCACAGCCACGGCCACGGCGACCATGTGGCCGGCGACGCGGAGTTGAAAGCCTTGCCGAGCGTGACGGTGATGGCACCGGGCTTCGCGGAGACGATTGACCTTGGTGGACGGAAGATTGAAGCGCTGCCGATACCGGGGCATGACG
>CANNLB010000256.1 GCA_947505565.1 Acidobacteriota bacterium
GTTTGCGTTGAGCAGTTTGGCATTGATGATCATTTTGTCGACGGGGGAGGCGGGGTTGAGGACATAGCCGAGGCCGCCCTAGTGGGTCATGAGTTCGCGCATGGTCATGGGGCGGGGGGAATCTTCGAGTTTGGGGGTGCCGTCGGGGTTTTTACCGGAGTAGACTTTGAGGCGGGCGAAGGCGGGGATGTAGCGGGAGACGGGGTCGTTGAGCTGCCATTTTCCTTCTTCGTAAAGCATCCTCATGGCGACGCCGGTGACGGGTTTGGTCATGGAGTAGATGCGGAAGATGGAATCGGTTTTGAGGGGGCCGTGGGTTTGGAGGCTGGCGATTTTACCGTGGCGGGCGAGTAGGGTGACGAGGCCGGCGACTTGTTTTTCGTCGACGAGGCGCTGCATGGCGGAGTGGAGGCGGGCGAGGCCGCGGCGAAGATGGCGAGGGCGACAGCAGGGAGGGGACGGAAGGGAGAGCTCATCGGTCTTTCATCATACTCCCTGGTGGATTTTGGAAGGGTGTAGACCGGGAACCAATATCGAGGCGAGGAGGGATTGCTGTCGACGCTTGGGTTGGTGTTTCCTTATCTATTCGGCCTGTTCGTCGTGATTTCCGTAACCGTCGGTTCGCTGCGGTTCAGTCGGCAGCGTCGAATGGGACCGGCGCTGTTCACTTACACAGATAGTTCTCGCTGGTTGTTGGCTGGGATGTCGCTGCTGCTAAGTTTAAGTACGGTTGTTGGATATGGGAGCGGTGAGTCGATAGGGTCGGTGCTTCTTCGGCTAGGGATGTTTAGCGCGACGGGTTTCTTCGGATGGTTTAGTCGAGGATTTTCGGTGCATGAAGAGGGGATCGTGTTCGGAATGACGGCAATGTATTGGAGCGAATTGGAGGGCTGGAGTTGGGATTCCGGGAAGAGGACTCTTATGGTGTGGTCGCGGTCGTGGTGGGTTCGGGGGATGGCGCTTCGACCGTTGAATGGGTTGCATACAGGGCAGGCGAAGTCGGTGGAATTGGAGGGGCTGCTGGAGCGGTTTGCGGGCGGGGTGAAGCGGGCCCTGTAGGGTATGATGGGGGCATGTCGGCGGAGGATATTCCTCGAATCAGTTTGGTCGAGTTTTTGGAGTTGGAGTCCAACGCTACGCATAAAAGCGAGTATTGGGATGGGCAGGTGTTCGCGATGGCGGGGGGGACGTACGATCATGCTCTGATCGCGTCTAATGTGATGGGGGTGCTTCGGGAGCGACTGCGGGGGCAGCCCTGTCGTGTAATCGGCTCGGATCTGCTTGTCGAGGCGGCGGAAGACGGGCTCCTCACTTATCCTGATGTGATCGTGATTTGTGGGGAGCCTAGGTTTGTGGGGCCGAAGCGGTTGGTGGTTTCGAATCCGGTGCTGGTGGTCGAGGTGCTTTCGCCGTCAACGGAAGGGCGGGACCGTGGAAGGAAAGCGGCCCAGTATCGGAAGAACCGGACTCTTCAGCAGTACGTGTTGGTTGCGAGTGATGAGGCCCGGGTAGAGGTCTATACACGGGCTGAAGGCGGGAGTTGGTCGCTGCGGGAGTGGAGCGGGATGGAGGCGGTGGCGGAGTTGGGGAGTATTGGGTGCGCGGTGTCGTTGGGCGAGGTTTACACCGGGGTGGCGTTCGAGGTGTAGCGGTATTCGGCGCGGGTGAGAACGGCAAGGCGCGTCAGGGAAAGATTGTATGCGATCGAGGACGGGTGATAGACTTCGGGCGTGAGACGACTTAGTTTGGTAATGCTTTTGGTGGCGGGGGGATTGGCGGCGCAGCCGAAGGTGGGGGAGTGGCGGGTGCTCTCCGGGGAATGGAAAGAGACGGCGTTTCCGCGTAAGGGCGTGGTTACGATGGCCGGTGGAGAGATGGTGATGGCGGCGGGGGCTCCGTTGACGGGGGTGACTTGGGGCGGGTCGTTTCCGAAGATGAATTATGAGCTTCGTTTTGAGGGGATGCGGCGGGCGGGGGGCGACTTTTTTGCGAGTTTGACGTTTCCAGTGGGGGAGTCGTTTGCGACCTTGGTAACCGGGGGATGGGGCGGGGATATGGTCGGGGTTTCGAGTATTGACGGGTGGGACGCGTCGGACAATGAGACGCGGAACTATTTTACGTTTGAGACGGGGAAGTGGTACGCGATTCGGCTAGAGGTGACGCCGGGACGGATTCGGGCTTGGATTGGGGAGGAGAAGGTGGTGGATGTGGAGATTCAGGGGCGGGAGATTGGGTTGCGGCGGGGGGATATCGGGCTGTCGTCGCCGTTGGGGTTTGCTTCGTATAACAGCACGGGGGCGGTGCGGGGGGTGGGGTATCGGGTTTTGAAGTGATGCAAGTAAAATGGGGTTGGGGGAATGGATGAATCTCAATATGGAAAGGCGATGGCGCAGAGGGTGACGGAGGCCTTGCGGGATTCCCTTAGCCGTGTGGAGCCGAGCGGGTCGCACGTGGCAAGGTTGCTGGAGATTGGCCGCGATTGCGCCAAGCACATGAAAGAGCCCTATTTGAGCATTGATCATGGGGAGCTTTTGTACGACGAGCTGGGTCTGCCGAAGTGATTGTCGACACGTCGGCGATATCGGCGGAGCAGGGGCGGACGGCGCTGTCCGCAGCGAGTTACCTGGAGACCTGGATTTTGGTGGATGGGCCACGTAGCCCCGTTTCGAGTCGCCGTTTGGATGAGTTTCTGGCTGAGGCCGGTATAAAGATCGTAGAGGTGATGCCAGGTCAAGCGCTATCGGGATTTTGGGAGGGGCAGTGGGCATCCCGCGCAATTAAACTTTGGCAAAGGGCAATTATTTTGTCCACACCGATGTGCGGATGTGGTCTTCCGACGGGAACCCGCGCGGTTGATCGAGCCGGGCCTGAATCGGTGAAGCGAGATCGCGCGATTGAGCTTTTGGACGGCTACGATTTGGTGTTGTCGATTCAGGTCTTACAGGAGTTCTACGTTCAGGCGACTCGTGCCAGTCGCACTGACTCCCTTCCTCTCTGCGCCCGCGGTGCTTTTGATCGAGAAGTGGTCGCGATTTCCGATTCAGGAGATGACCTTAGCGGTTCTCAAAGAGGCGCTGCGCATTCGAGATGCGCATGTTTTGTCCTTTTGGGATAGTATGATCCTCTCTGCCGCTCTGGCGCAGGGCTGCGATACGCTTTACACGGAGGACTTGAACCACGGGCAGGTGGTTGAGGGTCTAAGAATTATCGATCCATTTCGAGTTGGCTAGTGGAAGCGGGAAGAGTTGGGATTGCCATTTGCTTGTAACGTTTTTTAGGTATCCTTTTTTTCATGAACCGTCGGTCCCTGCTTCGTCAAACGTCCGCCCTTACCCTTGGTTTTCTGGGGCTGAAGACGCTGTCTCAGAAATCGGCTTATGCTCAAACGGGCTCTCCGTACGGCCCGTTGGTCGCCGATGCGGCCAGACTTCTTAACCTTCCGGCGGGCTTTCGCTATGTGGCCATTTCGCGGACGGGGGAGCGAATGGATGATGGCTTGGTGGTTCCCGGTTTGCACGATGGGATGGGGGCGTTCCCCGGTCCAGACGGACGGACGATTATCGTTCGCAATCACGAGATGAGCCAAGGGGCACCGATGCATGCCGGCGTGGATCAGAAGCTGATTTACGACGCGGGGAAAGGGTTGACGCCGGGTTTGGGGGGGACGACGAATCTGTATTTCAACACGGAGACGCAACGGCTGGAGAAGCATTTTCTGACGTTGACCGGCACGATTCGAAATTGCGCCGGTGGGGTGACGCCGTGGAATACGTGGATTAGTTCCGAGGAGACGAACCTTCGGCCGGCGGCGAACAACTCGCTTGAGGCGGACCATGGTTATAACTTCGAAGTGAACGCGTATCAGAGCGGGTTGCTGGAGCCGCTCCCTTTAAAAGCCATGGGGCGTATGAGCCACGAGGCGGTGGCTTTCGACCCGAAGGGAGTGATCGTGTACCAGACCGAGGACCGGGGAGACAGTTTGTTCTATCGGTTTCTTCCGGCGGTTCCGGGGGAGTTATGGCGCGGTGGGCGGCTGCAGGCGTTGGTGGTGCGGGACCGGCTGGGCCTGGATACGCGGAACAACGCAGCGTCGCAGACACCGGTGTCGGTGGGAGAGGTTTTAGACTGCGCGTGGGTGGACGTTGAGCAGCCCGAGTCGCCGGGCGATAATTTGCGTGCGCAGGGCTTCAGCAAAGGGGCGGCGCGATTTTCGCGGGGAGAAGGGGCGTGGACGAGCCCGGAGGCGGTGTGGTTTGTTTCGACGGACGGGGGCAGGGCGGGGAAGGGACAGGTTTGGCGTTATGTGCCCAGCCCTTATGAAGGCCGTCGCGGGGAAATCCGATTTCCGGGCCGTTTGGAGCTGTTTTTTGAGCCGAACGACGCGAGCATTATCGACAACCCCGACAATATTGTGATTGCGCCTTGGGGCGATCTGTTTCTTTGCGAGGACGGGCCGGGGCCGAATGGAGTGGTGCTGGTAACGCAGGATGGGGAGGCGTATTCGTTTGCGGTGAACGCCTTGAACAGCGGCGAAATGTGTGGGGCTTGCTTCTCTCCGGACGGATCGACGATGTTTGTAAATATGCAGAGTCCGGGCATCACGTTTGCGATTACAGGGCCTTGGCGGCGGTAGGATGGCGTTTGATGCTTGCACCTGCTCAGGGGCGGGTGTAGCCCTTGTCCCGCCCTTCGTTTAGGAGGGCGGAGAGGCGCTGGGCTACCTCGGGGTGTTGCTGAACGAGGTTGTTTTGTTCGCGCGGGTCGGCGGGCAAGTGGAAGAGTTGGGGGTTCAATTCCGCACGGCGGGGGGCGGGCACGCGATCGAAGGGCTTGGCGGCTTTGCCTTCGATGAACTTCCACGGGCCTTGGCGGATGGCGAACACGCCATCGGCGCTATGGGTGATGAAGGCGTTGCGGATGGGAGTTTGGGGAGATTTCCCTAGAAATGCGGGGAGCATATTGAAGCTGTCCGCGGCCGCGTTTTTCGCTATTGGAAGGGGCTTTCCGAGGACGGCGGCGAAGGTGGCCAGGAGATCGACGAGGCTGATGGTTTCGTGGGAAGTGGTTCCGGCGGGTGCCTTGCCGGGCCAGCGGACGAGGAACGGCACGCGAAAGCCGCCTTGATAGATGCCGTGCTTGCCGCCGCGCCAGTGGCCGTTGACGTGGAGTCCGGCCTGGGTGGCGAGCGCTTCGGGGCGATCCCCGGTGGTTTGCAGGACACCGCCATTGTCACTGGTGAAGACGAGGAGGGTTTCCTGGGTTGCATTCGCGTCGTCGAGTGCTTGGAGGATTCGGCCGACGGAGTTATCGAGATCGTGAATCCAATCGCCGAGGGGACCGGCGGCACTGGTGCCGTGGGTGGCGGGGGAGGGGGTGACGGGCTGATGAACGGCGACGGGGGTGAAATACAGGAAGAAGGGGGTCCGCTTGTTTTGCTGGCGGATCCAATCGACGGCGCGGGTGGTGAGGACGTCCATGACGTTGATGTCGACGCGC
>CANNLB010000257.1 GCA_947505565.1 Acidobacteriota bacterium
CACCACCACTCCCGGTGCCGACGTGTCTCCCGCCTACTCCCCCGATGGCCAGTGGATCGCCTGGCGCGCCCAGAAAACCGCCGGTTACGAAGCCGACCGTTGGCGCCTCTTCGTCATGAAACGCTCGGAAGGAAAGGGCCGCGACCTCACCGAAGGCATCAATCTCAACATCCAAAGCCTCACATGGACCCCCGACTCGACGCGCCTCTTCTTTACCGTCGAAGACCGCGGCCGCCAAAGCATCCAAATGTTCGTCATCAACGGTGCCGGCAGCGCCCGGTCCATCGTCTCCGGCAACGCCACCTACGACGACATGCAGTTCACCCCGGACGCCAAGACCATCGTATTCACCCAGCAAAGCGGCTCCCGGCCCACCGAAATCTATCGCGTCAACTCCTCCGACGGGCAAATCTCCGCGCTGACAAAAGTGAACGATGTCGTCGTCGCCAACTACGACCTACCCAACTTCGAAGAACTCACCGTTAACGGCGCCGAGGGAGCCAAGGTATCCAGCTTCGTCCTCAAGCCCAACGGCTTTGACCCGAAGCGGAAATACCCAGTCCTCTTTCTCATCCACGGCGGCCCCCAAGGTGCCTGGAACGAAGCCTGGAGCTACCGATGGAACCCCCAGATCTTCGCCGCCGCCGGCTTCGTCGTCGTTATGCCTAACCCCCGCGGCTCCACCGGCTATGGCCAAAAGTTCACCGACGAAATCAACAACGACTGGGGCGGCAAAGTCTACGAAGACATTATGGCCACCGTCGATAACGTCGCCGGCCAGCCTTGGGCCGACCCTGACCGCTTCGCTGCTGCCGGCGGTAGCTACGGCGGCTACATGGTGAACTGGATGCTCGGCCACACGCAGAAGTTTAAAGCGCTTGTCTCCCACGCCGGCGTCTACGACCTCCGCAGCATGGCCGGCGAAACCGAAGAGTTGTGGTTCGTCAATTGGGAGTTCCGCGGCATGCCCTGGGATAACCCCGACAGCTACGCCAAATGGTCCCCCAGCTATTTCGCCAACGACTTCCGTACTCCGATGCTCGTCATCCATGGCGACCTCGACTATCGCGTCCCCCTCGGCCAAGGCCTTCAACTCTTCACCGCCTTGCAAATGAAAAAGGTGCCGTCGAAGCTACTCACCTTCCCCGACGAAGGCCACTGGATCGGCAAACCGCAGAACAGCCTTCTTTGGTATCAGAGCGTCCTAGACTGGGTCACCGAGTGGACGAAGAAGCCCGCCCCGCCGACGCCGTGAAGGGTGTTATCCTAAGAGGACGTGTCGTCTCCGTTGAATATTCACATTGAGCAGTATGAGGGTCCCCTGGACCTCCTGCTCGATCTGATCCGCAAGCACCAAATCAACATTTACGACATCCCTCTCGCTCGAATCACCGGTCAGTATCTTCAGTATATTGAGCAAGCTTCGGCCCTGGATATAGAGTTGAGCGCCGAGTTCGTCTACATGGCGGCGACGCTGATCCACATCAAGTCGAAGACGATGTTGCCCCGGGATCCCGAACTCGAAAAGCTCGACCCCCAGGGCGACCCCCGCCAAGAACTGGTCGACCGGCTCATCGAGCACGAGCGTTTCAAGAACGCCGCCGAAATGCTGCAGCAGAAGCGCCTTGTCGAAGAGGCCGCGTGGTCGAACCCGGCACTGAAAGACTTTCTCGCCGATGAAGAGCAGGGTCTCGCCGTCACCCTTTTCGACCTCGTACAGACGTTACAAAAAGTTATCGATCGCGCCAAGAGCCGGCCCCAGTTTGAAATCACCAAAGAGGACGTCACCGTCCCCGACATGATCCACTACTTGAAAAACATCCTCCGTGACACCCGCAAAGGCGCCTCCGTATCGGCAACAGAATTATTCGAACGCCAAAGGAGTCGGCACGCGATGATCGCGATGTTCTTGGCCATCCTGGAAATGGTAAAAAATCAGGCCATTAAACTAGTTCAAATGGAAGCATTTGGCGACATCGGATTGGCAAAGACAGATCGCTTTGAAGAAGCGTTCCCCGAGGGCGAAGCAATCGCCCGCCTAGAAGAAGAGTACAGTTAGGTTGGAAGCTATGGCAGACGAATTGGAACCGCGGGATCAGGCCGAGACGGCCGCTGCGGAAGAAACAGTAAACAACGGAGGCGCTGCCGAAGAAGCGGTGGCGGCCTTGGTTGAACCCGTGGGGCACATCGATGCCACCACCGTACTCCAACCCGAACCCGAACCAGAAGAAGAAATCGAACCCGAACCAGAGGTCGTCACCTACACCGACGTCGACCTCAAGGCGATCCTCGAAGCGGTGATCTACGTCACAGAGGAACCCCTCGAAGCCAAGCAAATGGCGGCCGCCCTCCACGAGCCCGTCGCCCGCATCGAAACCCTCCTCGCCGAACTGGTAGCCGACTACGCCCGGCCGGAACGAGGCCTCCAGATCAAGGAAATCGCCGGCGGTTTCAAGATGGCCACCAAGGCCGAACTCCACGACCAAGTCCGCCTGTTCGTCAAGAACCTGAAGGCTCCGCTTAAGCTATCCCTCGCCGCTCTCGAAACCTTGGCCGTGATCGCCTATAAGCAGCCCATCACCGCACCGGAGATCATGGAGATCCGCGGCGTCCAGGGTGGAGGCGTCCTCAAAACCCTCCTCGACCGCAAGCTGGTCCAGGTCGCCGGCCGCAAAAACGTGATCGGAAAACCGATTCTTTATAAAACCAACAAGGAGTTCCTGGTGCAGTTTGGTCTGAGTTCACTGAAAGAGTTGCCCTCGCTCAAGGAGTTTGAAGAGCTTCGGCGCCTCGCCTTCAGTGAGGAAGAGGCCGATGCCACCTCCGAAGCGCTCGAGCAAAAAGCGGCGGCTGAAGTGCCCCCAGCGGTACCGGAGACGGTGTAATGCAGGAGCGATTACAAAAGATTCTCTCCAAGGTCGGCATTACCAGCCGACGCAAAGCCGAACAGTTAATCATGGAAGGCCGCGTCAGCGTCAACGGCGAAATCGTTGTTGAAATGGGCTCGAAAGCCGATCTCGAAACCGACCATATCAAGGTCGATGGCAAGCTGATCAAAAAGCCGAAGGGCTTGCTCTACATCGCTTTAAACAAGCCGGTCGGCTACGTCACCACCATGTACGACCCTGAAGGGCGCCCCACGGTCAGCCAGTTAATGAAGGGTCTCAAGGAACGGGTCTATCCTGTCGGACGTCTCGACTACGCTTCCGAAGGCCTCCTCATCCTCACCAACGACGGCGAGTTTGCTAATAAAGTTATGGCCGCTCACAGCCAACTAGTCAAAACCTACATCGTCAAAACGACCGGCAATCTGACCCACGAACAAGAAGACCAGTTTCGCCGCGGCGTCCCCCTCCACGGCAAACGAACTGCTCCCGCCGGACTCAAAATGATCAAAAACCAGGAGAATCCCTGGTACGAAGTCCAACTGATAGAAGGACGTCAAAACCAGATTCGTATGATGTTCCGCTATTTCGGCCGTCTCGTCGAAAAACTGAAGCGGATTAAAGTCGGCTTCCTCGAATTGGGCGAATTAAAGCAGGGCGAATGGCGATCGCTCAATCCCAAGGAAGTCGCAAAATTTCGCCGGATTTTGAAGCTTGAAAAATTGGTGGCTACCAGTGAATGATGACGCTCTCAGAGACCTCTTTTCGCGGGTGAGAACCATCGCGATCGTTGGATTGTCGAACACGCCGAAACGACCGAGCGCCGCTGTCGCGGACTTCATGAAGCGGGTCGGATACCGCATCATCCCCGTCAATCCTGGCGAAAAGACAGTAATGGGCGAAAAATCGTACCCGTCACTGACCGCCATACCCGATCAAATCGACCTTGTCGACATCTTCCGCACAAACGATGCGGTCCCTGGCTTGCTCGCCGAAATGCAACAATTAGGCATCAAAGACGCTTGGCTTCAGGAAGGCGTCACTTGCGAGGTCGTGCCCAAAGGGATGCGCGTCATCCAGAACAAGTGCCTCGCCAAAGAGTACCAGCGCCTGTTCGCTTAACGCCCCGCGCTCGCTCCAATCCCGCCCTTCAGGTTGTTCATCATCGTCAACATCGCTGGCACCAGTGTGATGATGAACACCACCGGCAGGATGAATACGACCGTCGCCAGTACCATTTTGATCCCGGCCTTTCCCACCATTGCCTCGCCGCGCAAACGCCGCCGGGAGCGCAGCGAATCCGCATACACCTTCAGCGCCTGCGACAAACTCGTGCCGAACCGCTCGCTCTGAATGATCATAGCCGCCAAGGATTTGATGTCTTCAATCCCCGTTCGCCGCACGAGCTGCTGGAACGCCTTGCTGCGATCCTGCCCCGCCTTCACTTGCATCACCACCGTAAAGAACTCTCCCGATAACTCGGGATAAATGAACTGCATCTCCTCGCAAACCCGCGTCAACGCTTGGTCCAGCGCCAAACCTGTTCCCAGCACAATGCCGAGCAAGTCCACCGTATCCGGCAACGACTCCTGCAGCTTATTCCGATACCGTTTCATCAAGCGGTACAAAATCTGCTTCGGCAGCAGCCACCCCAGCAAAAACGCCGGTGCCAGGCCCAGCGCCCGCGAAAAAACGGGCTTATCATCCGGTTGGACGAACCACGAGGCCAAAATCAAAATCAGCAGGAAGATCAGGTTGAACATCGCATAGTAGCCAACCGCTTCACGCTTTCTTATCCCCGCCTGCCGCAATAACTGTTCACTCTCTTCGAGGACACTGTCAACGCCCGGCACCAGGTTGATGATATAGAGGAACCGTTCCCAGAAACCCGTTCCAAACTGCCGCTTCGGTTGCCGAGCACTAGTCCCG
Source organism: Acidobacteriota bacterium (assembly GCA_947505565.1). GTDB lineage: Bacteria > Acidobacteriota > Terriglobia > Bryobacterales > Bryobacteraceae. The sequence continues at coordinate 4,815 of CANNLB010000257.1, forward strand.
CGACTCACCGACATCAAAATGTCTAATCGGTCGTCCAGCGGATTCTCCACCGGCTGCAGCAGCTGAAACCCGCTCCACAACAGAGCGGCCACCGCGGCGAAACAAAGAATAAAAAAAAGTGCGGAAATCATATCTTGGGGCTCGACAACTTACGAATCACCAGAATGCCCAGCGTCTCCGAAATCACCGCATAGGCAAAAAACTTACTCCCTACTTCGTCGTTCACCAGAATATCGATATACTCCGGCTTCATCACCCACAGCGCCAAGGCAAAGAAAATCGGCATCCCGCAAAGCAACGCCGCCGACCACCGCTGCTGCGCCGTCGCGGCTTTCATCTTCTCTTGCAGCGCCAATCGCTCCCGCACCAGCGTCGAGAGGTTTTCGAGCACACTCACCATATTCGCGCCCGTCTGCCGCTGCAGAATCAAACCCGTAATAAAAAACTTCAAGTCGATAATCGGGATCCGTTCGCCCAGGTTATGCAACGCCGCATCCAGCGTCGAACCCAGCGACATCTCCTCCATCAACTTCTTGAATTCCTGCTTCACCGGATCCGCCGCTTCGGTCGAGATCGTCTCCAGACCCGACTGAATGTTATGGCCAGCCTTCATCGACCGGTTAAACAAATCGATTGATTCCGGCAACTGATGCTCAAACTTCGCCAACCGCG
>CANNLB010000258.1 GCA_947505565.1 Acidobacteriota bacterium
ACACTCTTTCCCCGGCCTCGTCGCCTCCGCCGAAGCTAAGTCCGACGCGCTCTTCCACCCCTCCGATCGCACAATCGTCCGCCGCGATCTCGCCGCCGAAGCCGCCGCCTTGGCGCTCCTTCCGGAGGCCGGCTTCCGCCCCGTGCAGTACGTTGGCGTGGAAGGCCCGTCCTGGGACATCTCGCCTGGCAAGCTCCTCCCCGCCCTCCGCAAGCTCTTCCAAGCCGGCTGGTACATCGAACTCCAAGGCCTCCCCATGCGCTCGGCCACCCGCATGAATGCCACCGTCTCCACCGGCATCGACTGGTTCGAACTCACGGGCGATGTCCACTTCGACGACCTCTCCGTCCCCCTCCCCCAGCTCCTCAAAGCCATGAGCCAAGGCGAGACCATGTTCAAACTCGAAGACGGCAGCATCGCCATTCTCGACGAAGCCCAGCTCAATCGTCTCCGCGGTCTGCTCCACCTCGCCGAACTCGAAAAGGGCCAGGTCCGCTTCAAGCGGAACCAAGTCGCCCTCCTCGACGCTCTTCTCCTCGCCCAACCCGACATAAAAGCCGACGAGACCCTCAACCACGCCCGCCGCGAGCTCCAAAACTTCCGCGGCATCGGCCCGACCCCCCAACCCCCCGGCTTCATCGGCACCCTCCGCGATTACCAACTCGAAGGCCTCGGCTGGCTGCTCTTTCTCAATAAATTCCGCTTCGGCGGCTGCCTCGCCGACGACATGGGCGTCGGCAAAACAGCCCAAGTTCTGGCTCTGCTCGAAATGCGCCGCTCCGCCCGCGCCGCCGGCGAAGCCATCCCCCCCTCGCTGGTCGTCGCCCCCCGTTCGCTCATCTTCAACTGGCAGCGCGAAGCGGCCCGTTTCACCCCCGAACTCCGAACACTCGACTTCACCGGCCTCGCCCGCTCCCTCGACGATCTCGATCAGTACGACGTCATCTTCACGACCTACGGCACCCTTCGCCGCGACATCACTACCCTCCAAGAGATCACCTTCGATTACGCCATCCTCGACGAGGCCCAAGCCATCAAAAATTTCGGTTCCTCCTCCGCCAAAGCCGCCCGGCTCATCAAGTCCAACCACCGCCTCACCATGACCGGCACCCCGGTCGAGAACCACCTCGGCGAACTCTGGAGCCTCTTTGAATTCCTCAACCCCGGCATGCTCGGCCACGCCTCGGTCCTCAAGCTCTCCGGTGCCGGCTCCCGCACGGTCGCCCCGGAAACCCGTGACCTCCTCTCCGCCGGTCTTCGTCCCTTCCTCCTGCGTCGTACCAAGGAGCAGGTCGCCAAAGAACTCCCCGCGAAGATCGAGCAGACCCTCTTCTGCGAGCTCGACGCCGACGAGCGCAAGCTCTACAACGAACTCCGCGACCACTACCGCGCTTCCCTTCTTTCGGGAACCTCCCGCACCTGGAACAAGCGTAAGCTCCAGGTGCTCGAAGCGCTACTCCGCCTCCGGCAGGCCTCGTGTCACCCCGGTCTCATCGACAAGAAACGGGCCGCCGGTTCCAGCGCCAAACTCGATACGTTGCTCAGCCAACTCGACGAAGTCCTCCAGGAAGGCCATAAGGCGCTGATCTTCTCCCAGTTCACCTCCTTGCTTGCGCTCGTCCGCACTCAGCTTGATGCCCAAGGCCTGACCTACGAGTATCTCGACGGCAAAACGAAGGACCGCCAAGCCCCGGTCGAGCGCTTCCAGTCGGATCCCAATTGCAAGCTGTTCCTCATTAGCCTGAAGGCCGGCGGCGTCGGCCTCAACCTGACGGCGGCCGATTATGTCTTCCTCCTCGACCCCTGGTGGAACCCCGCCGTCGAGGCACAGGCCATCGACCGAACCCATCGGATTGGCCAGGACAAGCCCGTCTTCGCCTACCGTCTCATCGCGAAGGATACGGTGGAGGAGCGGGTCCTCGAACTCCAAAACTCCAAGCGCGAACTCGCCACCGCCATCCTCAGCGAAGACAACGCCCTCGTCTCCAAGCTCCAACCCGAAGATCTTGCCCTACTACTCTCCTAGCGTCTTTGCCAACGATTTCCGAAAGCGAACGAACCCGGGGAGCTCCGCTACATTTTCAAAAGTAGCGATCTGCTCCGCGACACGGTGTACCGCACGTTCGGGCGAAAAGCTCTTCAGTCGCCTACCCGTATTCCCACTGGCCAGTTTCAATGCTCCGTGGAGCCGCTGTTTCGGGTTGGGCAACCTCTCCAGCTCTGCAATCTTTGGTCGTCCCAAATCGATCTGACCGTTCGGGTACCCCGCGGCCCGACGGATCTGTCAACAGCCAAGCCTCGGTCATCCGCACCGGTACGACGATGGCCGTTCGATGAACACCTGCGACCGTAGCTACGGCATTCCGTATTCCTTACTCCCGCACCTCCGGTTCTTCGCCGTCGGCATCTCGGCGCACCACCAGTACATCGCAAGGGTAAAGCGTCACCTTCGGCACTCGCGAAGAATTGACCAGCCCTACTCGCCAAAACTTTTCGACCAACCGGTCCCGACGGCGCTGCCTCTCCGACGAGCATGGGCTTGTGGCGCTCGGTCTGGCCGCGCGGGCAAAACGTCGGTGCCTAAACCTATGCAACGATATACGCGCCTGCGGCATGGAGGAGGAAGGTCCCGCCCGTCGGCATGCCACGCGGCATGATCAGTTTGTGATCTGGTCAAGTCTATTCGAGCAGAGGTGGTCAATTCCTGGGGGGCGCCGAGGAGCGTGACACTCCCCGCCGGGCGTTGGCGCAAATCACCCTGTCGTCCCAGTCGGCGGAAATCATCGAAGTAGATCTCGCTCTCGACCCGTGGGTGGTATCTGCCGAGCGCCCACTTCAAAAGTGGACGCAGCACCTCATCCGACGAGCCCTCAGCGCTGATTTTGAAGCGGACGCTCATGCCGCTGGGTCGAACGATCGCTTGAGCTGCTGCTGATCGTGGACCAACTTCTTCTCGTCGACGCCAGGCCCGCTGCGGTATACCGGGTTAAGGTACGAAGACAAAAGACCTGGAGGGACGGAACGGTCAGCCAATTTTCCACGCCAAGTCCCAACCAGCCCGTTCACCTTCAACCCCGCGTTTGAACCCCGCCGGTTCGCTACCACCAAATCCTGCGGCGCCACGTTCTGAACCACTTTCGGGCTATGGGTATTAAAGATAACTTGCCGGTTTACGTTGTCATCCCCAATCGCCTCCTCCGGATCAACAGAAATACTATATAGCACTTTTAGCACCGAAAGTATCCGCGAAGGGTGTAGTCCATTCTCCGGTTCCTGCTCAATCAGCGCCAAGGCCAGAAAGCGAAGCGTCCCGTCCGAAAGCGAGCTCGCTGGAGATCTCCCATTGCCTCCCTGCGAAACTATCAACGTCACTAGCTGGCAGCGCTCATGCCGCTCGTCCCAAACGCCCTTCACCTCGTCAATCAGGTCCGCCAATCGATTCGCCATTCGCGCACACACCTGGCTGTCCGCCAGAGTACGCTCGGCGTGCTCTGGCGCAAACACTGGAAACGTCAACTCCGGCTCCCGCGCCGCAGCAAACCGATACAACGCCGCCGCCGAAAGCAAGACGGCGCCCGCATCGCCGAAGGCTCCAACTGCAGCTGCATCCAAGACCGCATCTCCTTCCGCGCCAACGCCAACGCCACCGTCGGCCCGTCCGCCCTAGTCGCCGTCGCAAGAACCGTCCGCGGCAGCGCGTCCAACACGAACGTCCGCGGCAGCGCGTCCAACACGAACGGCCGCGGCCGCCCGCTATTGCCGTCCTGATGCAACTGTACGATCCGTCGACCCTCCTCCAGTTCAGTGGAAATGAAGGGTGCCGTGCGGTGCTTGACCATCACCACACTATCCCGCCAAATGCTCTTGCTATGCGGAAACAGCAGCGCCTCCCCGCTGATCCGCCCCCGCGCCCTCCCGCCAACCCACCACCAGTTCGTATCGCAAAAAGGTCGCTGAAGCCTCAACCTCCTACCCCAAATCATCAATCCCCCTTCGCCTGGACAATGATCTCCGCCACAAACCGCATCTCGTCGGCATGCTTGCTCCCGTCGAAAGAAAACAGCCGCCGCGGGTCACCCGTCCCGTCTCCGCTCCGCACCCCCAACGCCGTATCCAGCAACGTATTGTCCGCCCGTCGCCGCAGGAAAATCGATCGCGTCAAAGACCTTCGGCTTCCCAATCCCATTCGCCCCTGCAATGCACGTCAACGCTCCAAATCGCAGGTCGAAGTTCACCAGGTTCTTGAATCCATCCACCTGCAGCCGTACCGATATGCTCGCCAACCTCGCAAAATACGATAACGTATCTTAATGCAGCTTTCCCGCCGCGAACTCCTCTCCGCCGCCGCCCTTCCTTGGGCCCCCAGCCGTCCCAAAATCGCCGCAATCATCACAGAGTACCGCAAACACTCCCACGGCCAACACATCGTCGACCGCTTCCTCGAAGGCTACGGCTGGGACGGCGAACACCACCACCCCGCCATGGACCTCGTCTCCCTCTACGTCGATCAGCGTCTCAGCGGCGACCTCACGCCCGACCGCGCCGCTCGCTTCCCCGGCATGAAGGTCTATCCCACCATCGCCGAAGCCCTCACCGCCGGCACCTCCAAGCTCGCCGTCGACGGCGTCATGCTCGTCGGCGAACATGGCCGCTACGCCCGCAACGAAAAGGGCCAAACCAAGTACCCCCGCTACGAGTTCTTCAAGGAAATCGTCAAGGTCTTCGAAGCCAGCAATCGCGTCGTCCCCGTCTTCAACGACAAACACCTATCCTGGAACTGGGACTGGGCAAAGGAGATGTACGACACCTCCCGCCGCATGAAGTTCCCCCTCATGGCCGGCTCCAGCCTCCCCGTCACGTGGCGCACCCCGTCGGTCGAATTTCCCACCGGCACCCGCGTCGAAGAAGCGATGTGCGTCTGTTACGGCGGCGTCGATAGCTACGACTTCCACGGCCTCGAAACCATCCAGTGCATGGTCGAACGCCGCAAGGGCGGCGAGTCCGGCGTCGAATGGGTCCAGGCCTATCGCGGCGCCGAGTTCTGGGCCGCCTACAAAGAAAAAGTGTGGCCCACCGAACTCGTCGAAGCCGCCCTCTGCCGCAGCCATACGCTCATCCCCGCCCGCGAAGGATTCAACGACATCTTCCCCACCGTCGACGACATGAAGCGTATCGTCAAGAACCCCGTCGCCTACCGCTACAAGCACTCCGACGGCCTCATGTCCACCATGATCCTGATGAGTGGACTCATCCGCGACTTCAACTTCTCCGCTCGCCTCACTGGCCAGAAGGACCTGTTCTCCACGCAGATGTACCTCCCCATGCCCGACGGCCGAACCACCCTAGCTAACTTCTTCAGCCCCCTCGTCTACAACTCTGAGCTGATGTACCTCACCGGCAAAGAGACCTACCCGCTCGAACGGACGCTGCTTACGACCGGCCTCACCGCCGCCGGTGTCGAGAGCCTGCACATC
>CANNLB010000259.1 GCA_947505565.1 Acidobacteriota bacterium
GCGAACCCGCCCTCACAAAATCTCGCCTCGAATGATGTGCCATTAGTGATTCTCCACAAACTCACGCGAACTGATTAACGCCCAGACAAACTCTCGCAAACCCGCCTCCCGATCCCCCCTCGCCGCTACTAACTTATCCAACTCCGCCGTCTCCTCCCCGTCCGGCCCCCGACCCAACGCGGCCAAATAAAATTCCTCAAAGATCATCGCGTTCGTTGCCCCCCGCTCCAACAGCCCTCGCAGCCGACTCCCCGGCGCCGACAACCGATCCACATAAGTCGCCCCTGCCAACATATGCAGCGCCTGCCCCAAACTCGGCTTCCCGCTCCGCTCCGGAATCGCCCCCCGATTCGGACGTCCATACAACTCCAGGAACCGTGAAAAATACATATCCGGATCCTTCAAATTGATCGCCCGCGTATGCGCCGGAGCTTGGCCGACCGCGCCGCCTTCGCTCACCGCCGTCGTGAACGTCTCCGCCACCCCCGTTACCGTCACCACCGCATCCAGCATCACCTCCGCCTCCAACGCCCGGCTCAACGAATGCGAGTAGTTAGTAATATCAGCACGATTCGTCCCGTTCGTCTCATGCGCCAATTGATAAGTCCGCGACATGACAATCGTCTTCATTAAGTGCTGCAAGTTATACCCGTTTTTCTCAAAGTCCCGGGCTAAGCCAGCCAACAACTCCGGATGCGTAGCTGGATTCGTCGACCGGAAATCATCCACTGGATCCACAATTCCCCGACCAAAGAAATACCCCCAAACCCGGTTCACCGTCGCCTCGGCAAAGTACGGATGGCTCGTCATCCACCGCGCCAACTCGTTCCGCGGGTTCCCGTCCCCGCGAAGCGCCAACGGCGAAGCGTCCAGCAACGCCGGCTTCACCACTACCTTCGTCCGGGGATGCACCAACTCGATCTTCCCGTCCACGTCCTTCGAACTCCAATCCATGTCCGTCGGATGATCAAACACCACCGGCCCGGCTTTGAACAAGCGCCCAAAAAACGCCGCCATCCCCCAAAACTGGTCCTGGCTCCAGTTCTCGTACGGATGGTTATGGCACTGCGCACAGTCCAACCGCCGACCAAAAAATACCCGCACCTCCTCCGCCATCACGTCCGCCGGAGGACCAATCTGGTTGTAAGGAAGAAAGTGCCGGGATGCCGCCCCGTAGCCCTGCGCCGAAAGCCGCTCCCGCGCCACTTCGTCGTAACGCCGATTCCCCGCCACATTCGACCGAATCCACTCCCAATACTTCTGGCTAAACTTCGGCGTCAATCCGTTCGCAAAGATCGCCACCCGAAACACATCGGCAAATCGAAAAGTCCAAAAATCGACAAACTCCGGCGAACCGATCAACGCGTCCACCACCCGTTCTCGCTTCTTCGCGTCCCGCGAACTCACGAACTCCCGCACCCGCTCCGGCGGCGGCAGCGTCCCCGTCAAATCCAAACAGACCCGTCGTAAAAACTCCGCATCCCCCGCTAACTCCGACGGCACCAGGTTGAACTTCTTCAACTTCGCAAAAACCGCCCCATCCACAAAGTTACCGCGCGCCACCACCGGATAGTTCTTCACCGGCGCACCAATCACCCCCACTCCCACGCTCGCCACCTGCCCCGCCGCCCGAATCAAAATCGCCGTTTCCCCCAGCGCCTTGCCCTTCACCAACCCCTCCGCCGTCACTGTCGCCACCTCCCCATTGTTCGAGCTGAACAACACCTGATTCGTGAAGTCCTCCCGCCTCCCATCCGTATACCGACCCGTCACCAACAATCGCTGCGAACCAGCCACGCCCATCGTCGCCATCGCCGGATAAATCTCCAGTCCCGCCAACTGCGCCGTCTTCCCCGGCGTCCCGTACGGAGCCCCGCGCTTCACCCACTCCAAAATCGTCCGATAGTCCTCCGAGTCCCTCTCTAATCGCTTCCCGCCCCCATGCGCCAGCAACCCCAGCGGCTTCTGCAGCAACAAACTCTTCTCCGGCTCGCGGGTATCTATCCGTGGCACCCGCTCCCCCGCCACCTCCGCCGTGAGTACCTGATACGTACCCCCCTTCGTAATCCACTCAAAATCGTCTTCCGGATGCAGCCCATTCGCCGATAGCTTCAACCCACCCCGCCCCTTCACACCCCCGTGACACGCCGACCCATTACACCCCCGTTTCGTCAAAATTGACCCAATATCCCGCCCAAACGCGAAGGGCCGCTCCTGCTTCGATCCCGTCACTTTCACCGTCGAACGCCCCTGCACTCCCCCCAACTCAGCCATCACGGTCACCGCTCCATCGCCCAACGCCGCCACCCGTCCTCCCCCGGAAACGGTCGCCAAGGCCCCGCTGGAAACACTCCAAGACACCTCCCCCGTAACGTCCCGCTGCGTCCCGTCCGCATACTCAGCCATCGCCAAAAACTGCTGCTCCGCCCGCGCCCCTTCCAGCACCACCGTCTCCGGCACCGTCCAAATTCTCACAACTAAGAACAACGCAAAAATCGTCACGGCTGAGCCACCACCATCATTGGAATCTCCTTACTTGCAATCACCTTGCCCGGCCGGCCGTCCACCACCGACCGCACCGTCACCCGCACCAACCGCGGCACCTCCGACAACCCCGCCCCCTCCGCCACCGAAAACCCGATCACCAGTCGCTCGGTCCGCGCCACATACCGCTCCCGCTTCCCCAGAAACGGTGGCGGATCCGTGTCCGGCTCGTAGTCCGCCGCCGCCAAAGCCACCACGCCTTCCGGCAGGTTCTCCACCACCACCGCCACAGCCCCCCGAAAGTCCTCTTCCCGATCAAACTTCACCCGCACCGTCTTCGCCCCGCCCGGTGCTAAATTCAAATGGTCTTCGTCGATCAAAACCTTTCCCACGTGCCCCACCTGCGGTCGCACCTGCACCCGATACCGAAACCCCGCGTCGCCCAAATCCGACGTCAAATCCCGCAGCTCTAACGTGTACTCCCCCGGGTTCCGCAGCGGATAGATCACCTTCGCCGTCAACCCCTTATTCATCGCCCCCGTGCACGCCCCGCGCCCCGCAAACACGTTCGTCACCACCTCCGCCCCGGCCCCGTCCAGCAGCCTCACCACCGGATTAAACAGCGGGGGCGCTCCATCCGGCGTCTCCACTTCAATCGCAATATCCTGCGGACCGGCCACTGTAAATTTCGCCCGCTGCATCTCCCCCGGCCGTCCAATCGTCCCTTCAATCGTGGCCGGAAAACCCACTGTTCCCATCGCCCGATACGTCTCGATCGCCTTCGCTTTCTCCGCCCGCCCGCCCCGCGCCGCCAACTCGTTCAACCGGTTCGCCGTCAACGGTCGTTCAAAAGTCCGCTCCTCCCAATCCGTTTTCCCCGCCTCCCGCTCCTGCTCCACCGTCCCGGGCAATATCTGCAATTGATAGCCGTAGTCCGGCCCTCCCTGACCAGAAAAAGCCTCCAAACGCAAATAGTACCGTCCCGCCTTCGCAAATGTATGTGCCAAATACGCATCCGTCAGCCGACCCAAAACCCACAACGGCTCATCGTTAAATGCCACTCGGTTCAACCGCTTGGAATCAAACCAGCTCCCCGATTCCTCGAAGATCGAAATCGCGGGATCGAAGCCATTCGCGTTCCCTCCCGGCGCCCCCAACGACGGCAGTCCCGACCGAACTTGAAACGTCAACGTCTCCCCCGCCTTGGCCTGAAACGAATACAGATCCGTCTCCCCCTTCTTCCCGATCAGCCCCGCATAAACCACAGGTACGCCGACCACGACCACCGCAGTCTCCGTCGTCTCGTGCAGCCCTTCGGGTTCCGCCAAAACCGCGCCCTCGGCGATCCCCAAAACCAGCGCATTGGAGACCCCGCTTTCCGTCACCATCCGAAACGAGTACCGCCCCGCCTTCGTCTCCGCCCCAGTCTCCACCCGAATTTTCACCGTATCCCGCGCCGGCGAACTCTCCTTCCCCATGCCTTCCACCACCATCCGCACTCCCGCTCCGTCCACCACCACAGCCCGAGCCTCCTTCAGGTTGCTGCCCCGCACGGTCGCCGTAAACGTCGTCCCACGTTGCCCCACAAACGGGTGCACCGAAACAGCCCGTGGATCAGCACCCAAAAGACAAAAATCGAATAGGAAAAGTGAGATAAGCCAACGCATGGTCGGTGTCCAAATCCTATCACTTTCAACATCAGACTTCTGATAGCATCAGCCTCCGCTATGCCTCGCTCTCTCCTCGACTTCCTCGCCCTCAGTCTCCCTCTCTTCGCCCAAGGCACGAACAGCACCATCGCCGGCCACATCACCGACCAAGCCGGTGTCTCCGTCGCAAACGCCAAAGTCTTCATTCAGAACGAAGCCGCCGGCGTCAAGCGCGAGGCCGTCTCTAACGCAAACGGCCAATACGTTGCCTACGCCCTCCCTTCAGGCGCGCGTCGGATAACGACTCAGTAAGGGCTTCACGGCGTCTCTCGCCTACACTTATTCAAATGTACGTGGCCAACGGAACGAACATCAACGGAGGCGGCAACGGAGCCCCGCAGGATAGCCGCTGCACCGCCTGCGAATGGGGCGCCATGCCCGAAGACCGTAACCACATCGCCGTCGTTAACCACAATTGGGAACTCCCGTTTGGGAAAGGACCCCAGTTCGTTTCGAGGGGCGCGTTGAGCCATCTCATCGGCAACTGGAACATCACCGGCATCTGGACGATGCCTACGGGAGAAACATTCACGGCCACTTTTGCGGCGGGCGTATCGAACTCCGCCGGCGGAGGCGGAGACCGTCCCAATCGCCACAAGAACGGCAACCTCTCCAGCTTCGAGCGGACAATCGACCGTTGGTTCGATCTCACCGCATGGGCCAGCCCCGCCCAATTTAACTCCGGCAACGCCGGCCGCGGCATTCTCGTCGGTCCTGGCAACGTCAATGTCGATTTCGGCCTCCAACGCGAGTTCCCTTTCGGAGAATCTAAACGCGTTCAGTTCCGCTGGGAGATGTTCAACGCCTTTAACCGAGCCAACTTCACGACGCCCAATTCCAGCATCGGCAACGCCCTGGCCGGATTCATCTCCAACTGCGCCCCCGCCCGCGTTATGCAGCTAGGCCTCAAAATCTATTTCTAACTCGCACCCTCCAATCTCACGTCGCGTGCCGCCCCTTTCCGCCGATGTTGCGGTTAGGCGGAAGGCCGACGCTCGCCAAACCTCAGGGACGCTCGAGAAGGTCAAGGCCCATCACCATTCGACTGGCATCCGGGCCATAGCCATTCCACACTTGCCGAGTCAGTTCGAACGCTTCCACCTAAATTATGCACACGGCGCGTGCCGGCCGGCTTGAACTGGGAGAGGGTTTGGGTGGGGGTGGCCTTCGCAAGCCTGCCAATATTGGGGTAAAACGGTGGGAGGCGGTGCGGGCGTCGTCGAGGCGCGGCCGGGAAAGGAGCCACCCAATTGGTGAAAACGGATTTGGAC
>CANNLB010000260.1 GCA_947505565.1 Acidobacteriota bacterium
GACCCTAAATTCGGCGGTTAACCTGCCGGAAGTGGGCTGGCTGTGCTGACCGAGCACCCCGGCGTTTGCGGTTGCGGGTAGAAGAACCAGAAGATTCTCCGGAGCAGGGCGCGCTTTCCACGGCCCGTCATTTCCGCGTACGACCTCGGGGCCAAGTACGCTTACTCGCCCCTCGCTGGCGAATTTTGACCGGCGATTCTACGCACGGCAAACGGCGAAGAACCTAAAAACGACCTAACTACAGGAGGTCAATAACCATCGTGGACTGCCGATGAGCCGAGCGCAAAAACGGTAAAACCTTGCCACCGAAAGCCTGATAGTATGGGGTCCGCACACAACGTGCCTGGAGCGACTATGGGAATCCGTTTTGTTTTGCTTGCCTTCATGATTACATTGCCAGCCACCGCGCAATTCTCTTCGGCCGTCCAGGGGACGGTCCTCGACCCCTCGTCGGCCACCGTGCCCAACGCAAAGGTGACGCTAAAAAGCAACCGAACCGGCATCTCATCGCAAACCGAAACCACCACCTCCGGTTTCTATCGCTTTAGCGCCCTCGCTCCTGGCGATTACGAAGTCATGGTGCTCGCCCCTGGGTTCCGCGCCGCGGCCATCAGTCTCAATCTCACCACCAGTCAGACCCGCGACCTCAATCTCTCGCTCGAAGTGCAGGGCACCGGCGAAACAGTCAGCGTGTCGAGCGAAGCCTCGGTCCTAGACACCGCTGAGTCCCGTCAGCAACTCACCATGGACCAGAAAAAAATCCGCGACCTGCCCCTACTCAACAATAGTATCTTTTCGCTACTCTCCCTCGCTCCCGGCGTCACTGGGTTGAATGGAGCCTCCGACAATTTCAATCCCGAGTATTTCGCCGGCATGAGCGCCAACGGAGCCAGCCCCCGCGGAAATACGTACAACGTGGATGGCCTCAGTATCAGCTCGAACATATCGAACGGCACAGCGAACATGGGCGTCAACCCGGAGGCCGTCGAAGAGCTAACCGTCGAAACCAATACGTTTAAGGCCGAGCAGGGGCTAGGAAGTTCGATCGTCGTCTCCGTAACCACGAAGGCAGGAACCAACGCATACCATGGCGCTGCGAACTACTGGTTCACTAACCAGGATATGCGCGCCCGCACCAGTCTGCCGTTCATTCCCCGCTACGCTCCGTTTAAACGCAATAACCTCAGCGGCGCTTTCGGCGGGCCCATTCGCAAGAACCGAACTTTCTTTTTCACCGCTATCGAAGTGCTACGGCAGAACGACGCGACCGCGAGTAATGTCACCGTCGAAAGCCCCCAATTCATCAACTGGGCCCGCATCAACTTCCCGAATACGCTTGGCACCAAGCTACTCGTCGACTATCCCGCCTCTGTCGTCCCCATCGAAAATCCGAACTTTCGCAACGCACAACAGGTCATCGGCAACGAATGCGGAACCGCTGCTGCTGCCAACATTCCGTGCGACTTGCCCGTACTCGCCCAAGGCACCTGGAATCGAGCCCCGAAACGGAATGGCCTGCAATACAGCTTTCGTGGCGATCAGTACTTCCGCGAGGGCAAAGACCGTATTTTCGGCAGTTTCATCCGAACTGAATCCGATAACCAAAATTTAGTCGCCAGGCCCTTCTTTGACAATAACAGTGACCGCTTCGTCAATGCGTTCCAAGCTAACTATACCCATACTTTCCGGCCTTCTCTCCTCAACGAATTCGCCGTATCCGGCAATCGTGTGCAGGGTTTCAACGGCTTCGATGCCAAGCTCCGCATCCCCACCATCAATGTTCAAGGTACTCTCGGCCTAGGCGTCGGCGGCGGTCTGTTCGTTCAGAATAATTGGAATTGGCGTGACGTTCTCACCTGGGTCAAAGGTACTCACTCTCTGAAGTTCGGAGGGAACTATTTCTGGGGCAACGATTGGGCCGACTTCCCGCAAGGAAACAGTCGCCCTGTCTTTAACTTCAACAATGTTTTGGACTTAGTTCGAGATCAGCCCTTTAACGGCACGGCGTCATCGCGCGATCCTCTCACCGGGCAACTAAAACGCTATCGCTTCGGCGCGAAAGCGAATACGATTGGGCTTTTCGTCCAAGACGAATGGAAAGTCCGTCCCAATCTAACGCTGACTCTAAGCCTGCGATACGACGATTTCGGCAACGCAAGTGGCATCCAGGATTTTCTCTATTCCAACCTCATCGTCGCCCCCGGGGCCACCTACGTCGATCAGTTCCGAAATGCAAAAATCGTACCGCAAAAAGCTCAGTTCCCCGGGCGCCTCACGAACAACTGGAGCCCCCGCTTTGGCTACGCCTGGTCCCCCGGCAAATCCCGCAAATGGAGCGTCCGCGGCGGCGTCGGTCTCTATTACGATTGGATCACCCTCGGCGAATCTATTGATCGCGTCAACATCAATCCCCCCAATTTCCTCTTCCCCAACGTGGGTCAACTCCTGCCGATCAAGCCGCTATTTGCCATTGGCACCTCGGATACATACCCCTACGGATTTCCGCTCCCCGCCATCCCCTCCGTTGGCTTAGACCAGCGTGGCGGCTTGGCGGGAGTCCAGAGCGCCGTGGGCGGTCTGGACCCTAACCTCAAAGCACCACGGACCCTGAACTTTCTAATAGGTGTCGAACGGGAACTTCCTGGACGCACCGTCGTTGGCTTGAACTACAGCGGCTCCCGCGCCGCCAATGGCCTAGTCGGGACAGACTTCAACCGTATCGCCGGAGACTTAATCGACGGTCGCTTTGACCGCATCAATCCTAGCTTTGGAGCCATGACTTATATCGTAAACTCCAATTCCATCTCCTACCACGCCTTGATTGCCAGCGTGCGGCGAAGTTTCGGGCGGCAAGGCACGCTGCAAGGCTCATACACCAACAGCACAACATCAGACTTTTATCAGGGGGGCTCCCGCTCGACGGGCGCGGGCAACGTACCTGAGCCATCTCAACTCCGTGCGTATCGCGCGAACTCGGCTTTCGACGTCCGCCACCGAGTCTCGGCCTCCGGCGTCTACCGCTTGCCTACTCCCTTCAAAACTAATCTCCTTGCTCGGAACGTTCTGGGCGGTTGGGAGGTGGGCACTACCGTCATCGCGCAAACCGGCACCCCATACTGGATCGTCAACAATGGCGGATTCAACCCGTTCCGGGACGCCTCCGGCCAGATCACCGGCTTCCGCCCGCTCAGTGGCGACTACAACGCCGACGGAGTAAACTTTGACCTTCCCAATGTTCCCTCCGGTCTGCCTTCGAACTTTCCTCGTTCTAGCTTCTTGGGTACGAACGGGGGGCGCGCCGCCATGAACGCGGCGGAGTTCACCGCCCCACGCGTAGGTACCCAAGGCAACAGCCCGCGCAACGCGTTTCGCCAACCCGGTGTGCTGCAGGTAGATTCCAGCGTCATCAAGAACAATCGCCTCCCCTTCTTCGGCGAAGCGGGAAACCTACAATTGAAGTTCGAGTTCTTTAATGTGCTCAATCGGGTCAATCTTGGCAATATCAATTCGAATGTGGCCGATCCTAACTTCGGTCGCATCCTGGGCCAAAATGGAAATGCTGGACCAAGATCAATCCAAATCGGCGCACGGATTGCCTTCTAAAGCAATAGCCGTCGCGCTGTGTCTGTTCGCCACTTCGCTCTCCGCGGATGTAGCGTCAATTCGCTCAGCCCTCCAAGCAGGTAGGTTCGTCGAAGCCATCGCGGCGTGTGATCAGGAACTCAAAATAGACCCCAAAAATGCTGCCCTTTTTACACTGAAAGGCTTAGCGCTCCAAGCTTCGGGGGATTTAACCGCAAGCCTCTCCTCCTTTCGCCAAGCTCTTGGAGCCGCTCCATCGTATCTTCCCGCGTTGCAAGCTGCCGCACAGATTGAATTTGATACCCGCGACGCCCGCGCCCGCCCAACGCTCGAAGCCATCGTCAAGCTCGTTCCTGCCAACGAGACAGCCCACTCGATGCTCGGCGAACTCGCCTTTGAATCGCGCGACTGCTCGCGCGCCCTCGACCATTTTTCGAAGCTCACGTCCGGTTCGCGCCGCCCGCTTGCCCGCTGGCAAAATGGAGTGTGCCTCTTCGAAGGCGAGCGGTGGCGGGAAGCTGCCGCCGAATTCCAGGCACTCCTCGGAATCCGCGAACACCCCCCTACGCGCTTTAATCTAGCTCTCAGCCATTGGCACGCCAAAAATTTAACTGCGGCGCTCAATGCTCTTGCCCCTCTCTCCGCCCCGGACGCGGACGCCCTTAGTTTAAAGGCGTTGGTACTTCGGGAGCGCAACGAAATCCCCGAAGCCTTGGAAGTCCTTCAAGGTGCCGTCGCTGCTTACCCCGGCGACGAACGCCTACTCCTTGATCTCGCCTTGCTCTGCCTCGATCAAAACGCGGTCGATCTTGGAGCGGCCGTGCTCGAAGCCGGGTTGTCCCGTCTCCCCCGTTCAGTCCGCCTCCTAACCGCTCTTGGCGTCTTTCAGGTTCGCTCCGGCGATATGAAAAGGGCCGAAGAATACTTTCTCGCCGCCGAGCAACTCGCCCCGCAAGACGGCCTCGGCCAAGTGGCAGCGGCCACGGCCATGATCCAGCTTGGCCTGCCAGACGAAGCCATTCGCCGATTGCAAACCATCATCAAACCCATCCCAATAGTCTCTCTAACGCTTGCTCGCGCCCTCCTGCAGAAGGGTGGCCCCCCCCAGCATCGGGCAGAGGCCAAGCGCCTGCTGGCTTCGGTCGTCGCCCGCGAGCCCGGTAACTCCGTGGCGCATAGCCTCCTCGGAAAGATCCTCGCGCAGGATGGAGAAGTCAGTCGTGCCACTCAGGTTCTGGAAATTGCCTTTCGCTTGGATCCCTCCGACCGAACCGCAGCTTATCAGTTGTTGTTGCTCTACCGTCGCGTCGGCAAAACCGCGCAGGCAACTCTCCTAAACACGCAGCTACGACAAGCTTTGGCGAAAGAGAACGCCGATATTCTCGAAGCCCCGCGCTATCGCCTCTCCCGTTCTCCTGGCCAATAGTACGGATGGCACTTCCCCGCCGCCCGATTCTGCGCCGGACGCGGCATCCTCACCGGGACCTTCCGCATGTCGACCTTCCGTGTCAGCCTTGTCGCCGGCCCGGCCATGGTGACGGATAGACGAGACATCGAGCCCCGCCTACCCGCTGTTGTGCGTCCGCAATCGCAAACGTGGCGCCTCACAAGCCGAAAAAGGAATATCCGCCCGCTGACCGGTATCTTTTGGTTCTTCGCTGTTTGCCGTGGGTAGAATCGCCGGTCAAAATTCGCCAGCGAGGGGCGAGTCAGCGTACTTGGCCCCGAAGTCGGCCGTGGAAATGACGGGCCGTGGAAAGCGAGAAAAGACAAAACCAGGTTTTTACTCTCTTCCCACCGCCCTGGGAAATCGCCCAAAGGCCCGATTTCCACATTCCCACCGCCGCGACGGCGAT
>CANNLB010000261.1 GCA_947505565.1 Acidobacteriota bacterium
CACGGCGGCCCCCCGAAAGAGGCCGCCAAACACCAACCATCAAACCTTCGCCGGCACAATATACGGAGCCCGGTAAACCCGGGTCAACATCTTGTTGGCCTCGGGGTCATTCTTCACCGTCCACGTCTTCTCATCCCAATGCAGCGTCCTTCCCAACCGATAAGAGATATTCGCCAAGTGCATGAGCACGCACGACATCGCACCCTCTTCAATCTCGGCGTTCAAATCGGTCCGTTTCCGGCTCCGCACGCCCGCGATGAAATTCTCAAAGTGATGGTCCCGCTCCGTGCGCGCCGGACCCGGCTTCCCGTCCTTGCCCATGAAGCTGTAGTACTTATTATAGTTATCGATCACTAAGTACCCTTCCGACCCGTAGAACGTGTTGCCAATCGTATTCCCGGCCCGGTCTCCGCCGATCCCCGCTTCGTGGTTACTCAGCCAGTGCCGCACCTCGAACGTCATCATCTTCGTCTTCTCGCCCACTTTGAACTCAAAAGCCGCGGT
Source organism: Acidobacteriota bacterium (assembly GCA_947505565.1). Classification (GTDB taxonomy): domain Bacteria; phylum Acidobacteriota; class Terriglobia; order Bryobacterales; family Bryobacteraceae. The sequence goes on from CANNLB010000261.1 coordinate 505, forward strand.
GATCGTATTCGGCGTCTCCTGATCGTCGTCGAACATGAACTTGCCGCCCATGGCATTCACCTGAGTCGGATGCGTCACGCCCAGGCCCCAGCGCGCGATATCCACTTCGTGAATACCCTGGTTGCCTAAGTCGCCGTTGCCGGTATCCCAAAACCAATGCCAGTTATAGTGGAACCGATTCTTCGTAAACGGCCGCATCTGCGCCGGCCCCGTCCACATGTCGTAATCCACCCCCGCCGGCACCGCTTCCACCGGCGTCTTGCCAATCGTGTTCCGCGCCTTAAAGCACAGTCCCCGCGCCATGTAGATCTCGCCGAACTCGCCCTCTTTCATCTTCTGCACCGCTTCCTGCAGCGCTGGCGAAGACCGACTCTGGCTACCCATCTGTACCATCCGGTCGTACTTCCGCGCCGCCGCTACAATCTGCTTGGACTCAAACACGTTGTGCGAACAAGGCTTCTCCACATACACGTCCTTCCCCGCCTGACACGCCCAAATCGTCTGCAGGGTATGCCAGTGGTTCGGGCTCGCAATCGAAACGGCGTCGATGTTCTTATCCTCAAGCACCTTGCGGATATCCCGGAACACCGGTGGAGCCGTCATCCCTTTCTTCTGCAGGGCGCCGACGTATCGTTCCGAATGCGAGTCGTCGACATCCACCAGACCCGCCAACTCTACGTTTTTCTGGCTCGTCCAAGCATTCATGTGGCTGCTGCCGCGACCGCCGCAACCAACTACAGCAATGCGAACCGTGTCATTCGCACTCTTGGCCGGACGCACCGTCTGAGCGGCCAGCGCCGTCGAACTAAAAATGAAGTAACGCCTATTCATGGGGCTCCTCGCACGCGGCCATCGCAGCCGTCGCTTTCAAAATTATATAGCTTCCAGCCGACGATACTCCACCCGCCGCACCCCCCCCACCGTCGCATACGCCGAAAAACCCAGCGGAGCATTTAGTTCCATCTCCGCCTCCCGCAATCCCACCCGCCGACCCACGATGTCGGTCTCAATCACTAACGCCTCGTCGATCCACGCCCGAATGCTCTTCTCCGTCACCTCCAGCCGAAACGCGTACCACCGTCCCTGCACAAAATCCCGGATCGTCGAAGTGTCGTTCTCGGAAGCATCGTCCCCGTCTAAATTCGATAGCCCCACCACCGTCCCGCCCCATCCCCCGTTCACCCAAGTGCAATACGATTCCCCCACCGGAAACGTCAGCCCCGCAAAAAAATCATTCCCATCCACCCGCATCGCCTCGAACCGAATCTCGTACCCGGTCTTCGGAAACTCCCCCGCCCACGTAACGCCTGTCATCCGCCCCTTCCCCAACGTCAACACCCCGTCCTTCACCGTCACCGCCCCGCGATTCCGAAACGCCGCCTCCTTCCACCCGTTGAGCGACGCCCCATCAAACATCGGCTTCCAATCCGCTCCCAACGCCGCCCCGCAAATCGCCACCAACAAAACCAACTTCTTCATGCGCTCATTATAGGGTCACTGCGGTCTAATGGGGGAGACCCATGACCATCCTCACCCGCCTGGAGCAATGGAAGGAACGCGGAACAATCTCCGCCGCCCAACACGCGCGCCTCGTAGGACGCGTCCGAGAAGAACCCTTCTCGCTCTTCCTCGAACTCAACACCCTCCTCTACCTCGGCATCCTAGCCTTCACCCTCGGCCTCGGCTGGACCGTCAGCACCTGGTCCGAACAACTCGGCGAAGTCGTCGTCCTGGTCGTCCTCACCACGCTCTTCGCCGGCTGCCTCTGGTACTGTTTCTCCCGCGCCCCCGCTTGGTCCCCTGCGGAAACGCCCTCGCCCAATCTGGCCTTCGACTACGTCTTGTATCTCGGCAGCCTCGTCTGGTCGGTCGAACTCGGGTATCTCGAACATCGCCACGAACTCCTGTCCGCCCAATCCGATTTGTACCTCCTCGCAACGGCCGGACTCTTCTTCCTCCTCACCTACCGATTTGACAACCGTTTCGTGCTCTCCCTCGCCTTAACCTCCCTCGCCGCCTGGTGCGGCCTCTCCCTCTCCCGCTGGCCTGGACAGCAGACCGAGGAATACCGGCTCTACGCCATCCTCTACAGCCTGCTCATCGCCACCGCAGGAGTCGCCTTGCAGCGCCGCGGCCTAAAACCGCACTTCTGCAACACCTATCTCAACGTCGCCGCCAACGTCCTGCTCTGGGCCGTGCTCTCCGGGGTTTTCAAGGATCAGAACTACTGGGCGTGGTCTCTTGCCCTCCTCGGCGCTTGTGGCCTCTCCTTCGCCTGGGGTCTGTCGCGCCGGGAATTCCCCTTCGTGGCCTATGCCATCCTATACGGCTACGTGGGCTTCAGCGCCACCATCCTTCGCGAAGCCTCCATGCAAGATACCGAACTTCTCTTCTATTTCCTCCTGACTGGCACCGCTGTCCTCGTTCTGTTGGTCTTTCTCGCCCGCCGTTTTGGGAGAGAAGATTGAGAGCCTACAGCGTATCCGACGAAGAGGCCCTCCGCGCCCGCGACTTACTCAAGGACTGGGCCGGCGAAGGCTACCTCACCCCGGCGCAGTTCGAACAGCTGGAACCGGAAACCGCCTGTAAGCTTCGCCGCACCAATGTCTGTCTGCGGATCGTCTCATTCGCTTTCACCCTCCTCATCGTCGCTGCCGCCGTGGGTCTTGCCTTCGTCGTGTTTCTGGATCCCGTGCCAGCCAGCGTCTTTTTGCTCCTCTTCGCTCCCGTCTGCTACGTCGCCGCCGAACTGGCGGTTTCCCAAGCTTCTCTCTATCGCTTCGGCATAGAAGAAGCCCTCGCTGTCTCCTCGATAGGTCTACTTTGCGTCGGTCTCGTGGTCGGCTTTAACGTTTTTCCGAGTACGCCCACCGGAGTCAACATCCAAATTTTGGCACCGCTCGCCGGAACCATCTTTTCCCTCTGGATCTGGCACCGCTTCGGCCTCCCCTATGCCTTTTTTGCGGCGATGATTTTTACCGTCTGGCTAACCGGCTATTGGACCTCCGCCGGCACGGAGCAGCATCTCGCCGTTGCAGCGTTCTTTGCTGTCGCTCTGCTCACCGTGATAGCCATATCCCCCCGCTATCGCCGCACTTATCTCCAGCCGCGAATGGCCATCGCGGAGGCGCTCCTCTGGCTCGGCATTTATCTGGCGTTTAATGTCGAGATCTCCGGATCCAACCCGGTCTGGCTCGGCTGGGGCAGTCTCCTGAATAGCGGCGAATTCCCCCGGCCCTTTTATTGGTCCACCTGGGTCTTGATCTGGTGCCTTCCGCCCGTCGTTTTGGCACGCGGTCTGCGCCAGAAGGACAAACCGGTGGTTGCCGTCGGCATCCTCGTTACTCTGCTGACGTTACTCACAAGCAAATCCTATCTCGGCACTCAGAGTTACACCTGGGACCCGATGATCCTCGGTGCACTCTTGATTGGCACCGCCCTCGCGGTCCGGTATTGGCTATCCACCGGCCCGGGCGGAATTCGCCACGGTTTCACAGCCCAGCGCCTCTCCGGAAGGGACAACTCCCTGCTCGACGCCGGCGTAGCCGTTTCCGGACTCGTCTCGCGCCACCTCCCCGAGCCCACCACGCCTGCGCCCGGCCCCGAAGCCACCTTCGGCGGAGGGAATTCCGGAGGCGCCGGCGCCTCCTCAGATTTCTAACTCTGTATTGGATCAAATGAAATCGGAGGAAAGCGGATTGACGTTACGAACTGCCATCCAACCGGCGACGCTCACCCTCCGAGACGAGTCCGCGCGCGTCATAGGGCTCTCGCACCGTGCCGATTCAGGGGGGGCGATCTCGGCCCAAGAAACCACCAGCCGCGCGCCGGCAGGGAGTATCGAATCGACAGACTCCCATGTCTTATAAATCCCCGCCCGCAGGGCGCAAGCTTCTCTCTTCCACCTGTTTTTCAACCTCATAATTGACGCTGAACCAAAACAACTCTCCCATGAGGTAAGGAACCGCTCCAACCATTCGAGTCCAAAGGCAACCAGATCAGGCCCTCCAACAAATTCGCCGTCGCCGCCCCGACCCTCTCCATCCTGCTCCGCCCGCCAGCCAGATACTCGTTCACGATCACCTCAAAGCAGTGTGTCGGCAAAGCATCGTGGGCCGGATCCCCGGGATGAGCCGTAGATACCGATAGACCCGCTTATCCGTTATCTGCGCTTTATGCTAGGCGTAGTGTTGTAACGTGACCATATCCAAAGGAACCCCCAGCATCGGCAAATGGGTACCCACCTCCAGGGCCTTCTCGAAAGGCTAACCCTCCCCGTACCCATAATCACCCACTTCCAAGACGCCCGCGTCGGGGGGATCACTGTCGAGCAAGGCCTACACAATCTCATTGACCCCGCCGATAACCGGCCCGACGGATCGAACACTTCCATGAACCATGAGAACGGCACCCGGCGAGCTACCCAACCGGGAAAGATCAGCGGCCAAGGAAGGTTCTTCCCTGTTTGCCGTCGGTAGAATCGCCGGTCAAAATTCGCCAGCGAGAGGCGAGTAAGCGTGGTTGGCCCCGAGGTCGGCCGTGGAAATGACGGGCCCACCACCGCGACGGCGATGCTACCGCTTCCCTGTTCAAACCCGAACAGGAACACCGTACACTCCGAGGTCCCTCGATTCCAGCCGGCCCCGCAACTCAAACCGTCGAACGCTGCCGCTCCGCTCTATCCGGCCTCACCCACACCAAACAGCACGGAGGCCCAAGGAAGTGCGCGTAGCTGTCATCGGTTCAACCCTCTCCCATAGGGCCCTATGGGAGAGGGCCCTATGGGAGAGGGCCCTATGGGAGAGGGCCCTATGGGAGAGGGTTGGATACCCGCACAGCCGGAGAAGCCAGAAAGAGAAGTGAGAAAGCAACTCCCTGATAGCATGGTTACCACCGTGATTCGCTTTCTACGCC
>CANNLB010000262.1 GCA_947505565.1 Acidobacteriota bacterium
GGGACAGTACCGGAGACGCTAAGCCGCGCCGCTTAGTGGCATCACTACGCCTATCGATATGGTTGTATTTATGGACCGCCCTTAAGGACACACATTGAGCCGTAGCTGCATATGCCCCCCTGACCCCGCCGGTTTGAACCCCTGCTTTGCATAAAAACTGATGAACTCCGCGGGGGCGCACAGCCGCGCATAGGAAACGCCCGGCAGCTTGGCGACTTCCCGCAATCGAGCCAGTAGCAAAAAACGCCCCAGACCTTGGCCCCGCAGATCCGGGCGAATCGTGCCCAAAACCAGTTCGCCGTCGGAAGTGTAGCCGCCGCAGCCGATCACGGTACCCTCATGCTCTATCACCACGAAGTGAGCAGGCATTGAAAAAGGCCCGCAGATCGCTTCGCAGGCGGTGTGGTCAGGCGACGAATAGGGACGAAGATCCATGCTTCTATCTTGGCTGGTGTTCGGCCGACCAGTCGGCCGCCGCCTGCTCCCGGTTCGATTTCAGGTAGCGGTCTACTGAGGGCTGATGGGCGGCCCGCCGCCGGTTGTAGAATAACGGTGGGTCGTCTGCCAAAAACGCTTTCCACCGATCGAGGGCCCGCGCGAACAGCGCTTCGCCTTCGAACGGCGGTTGTGGCGAATCGCCCAGAACCACCTCAGGCGAAATCTGATCCAGCCGAATCAGGTCTGGCCGCAGCAAATGAAGTTGCCCCGTTTCGGGCTGTCCGGCATGGTTCAGCAACGTCTCGCTTTCTAACGGTTGCAGCGGGGTCGCCGCGTAGAATACGAGCTCATGACCCTGTGCATAGTGCCCGGTCACCAACGCGACCTTTGCGGCCCCCGCGCTTTTCAATTGCTCCAGATGTTCATCCCGCATCTACCGAACCAGATTCGTCGAAAACATCAGGGAGCAGCGATGCGGCAGAGTCGTGAACGGCAGCCACTTCGTCGGGAGCAAAACGCTGCCCGTCCGTTCGGCCAAGCGTTCCGAAAAGTCTTCCGCTACAATCCCGTCCAGGCCCAGCGGTAAATGGTAGCTGTGCCATTCGAGTGCCCCCCATGGGTAAATCGCGAGCGACCCCGGGACAAGGTCAGCGGGGAATAGTTCAGCGTAGCGGCGAATCATTTCTGCGACCAGAGTAGTAGGTTAGCCGTCGTCGAGCCGATGCACGCAATATCCGGCTTCTTATCCCCGTTGAAGTCCGCCACCGCGCAGCCGGCCGCCGCCACCACGCCCTCGCTGATCACCTGCCGCGTCCAAGTGCCCTTCAATTCGCGATAGAGATACACGCCCCGCCCGCCCTGCCTCGTTCCCACCAGGATTTCATCCCGACCGTCGCCGTCGAAATCAGCCGCATGAATCGTATGCCCGTCGGTCAGAGAACGGTCGATGACCTGCCTCCGCCACTCCTTGCGGTGGTAGCGATAGATGCTCACCTGGTTGCCGTGCCAGGGCTCGATCGCCCCCAGAAATCGCTCCTTTTGCAGGTGGCCCACCGTAACATCGCTCGCCCCGCTCTTCGGCCAAAGCGCCGGATCGCCCGCCGAAATCTGCTGCCGGGGTCCAAGTCCCGTCGCGATGTGCCAAATTCACCCAAATGCCCTTGAAGCTCGCCGTCAACACGTCGTCCAGGCCATCCCGATTCCAATCGTGGATGAAAATCCCGTGTACTACCCCTTCATCGTCCACGCTAATCTGCCGCCGCTGAAAATCAGGCGGCGCGTACGCCACCAGCAGTGTGTGATCGCGGTACTCCGGGGCCACGGCACTCGCTCCGGTCAACGGCGAATTGATGAACAGGCCGTTCGCGCTCCGCAGTCGATGGCTCGTCGTCAGCCGGTCAATCTCCCGAATCGTCCATCCCTTCCCGTCGAAGTGCAGATAGCTAACGATCCCCACCGACCGCGCCGCCTCATTCTCAAACGCATGAGCCAGCAGCAGCTCCGGAACCCCGTCTTTGTCTACATCCATCGGCCAGACGTTGATCATCCGTTTCACGTCGCTGACGATCACATGCCGCTGCCAAGTGGGGTTCTCGTACCAGACCAATTCCGACATCCCGCTCGCCAGCGCGAGCAGATCGGGCCGGCCATCTTTGTTCATGTCCACGGCGACCACCTGGTAACCACCCTTTAGGTCGGTGGCAATCGTCTGGGGCGTAAACTGAAGCGCGGCCGCGGCAAACAGACCAAACATGTGCATCTAGATACAATGAAGGTTTATGTCCATCCTGACAACTGTGGTCGGCAGCTATCCTACCCCGCAATGGCTCTTCAACAACACCTCCAAGGGCGCTCTCCGCGACGCGATCATGGTCGTACTGAAGACCCAGGAACTCGCCGGCATCGACGTGGTTGCCGACGGCGAACTCAACCGCTTCGATCCCAGTCACCCAGAAACCAACGGCATGATCGACTACTTCATCAGTCGCATGTCCGGTATCCGCACCAAGTTTTCGGTCACCGATATCAGGGAATTTCGCGCCGACACGCAATTGTCCTACCGCACCGATCCGGCCGGCATCGTCTTCGACTCAGTCGGCGAAGGCCTGCTGAACCTGCAGCGTGAATACGATTTCACGAAGGCTCTGACCACCTCGAAAATCAAGTTCACCTGCACCGGTCCGCACATGCTGACCAAAGTGCTCACTGATCGGCACTATAAAAAACGCGACGAACTCTGCATGGCCATTGCCCGGGTTTTGCGTGCGCAACTGGAGATGATCGACGCCGAAATCATCCAAATCGACGAAGCCAATATCAGCGGCCATCCCGAAGATCGTGAATGGGCTCTTCCGGCTTTGAATGAAGTCCTCGCCGGCATTAATGGCATTCGCGGCGTCCATATCTGCTTCGGCAACTACGGCGGCCAAAGCGTGCAAAAAGGCTTCTGGAAAGATCTCATGCCCTTCCTCAACGGCATGCATGCCAACCACTACATTCTGGAATTCGCCAGGCGTGGCTATGACGAACTCGAACAGTTCAAAGACCTCGATCCCCAGATCGGCCTCGGCCTCAGCGTCATCGACATCAAGGACACCCAGATCGAATCGCCCGAGCTCATCGCCCGCCGCATCGACCACGCCGTTAAACTGCTCGGTGCCGAGCGGATCCCCTACGTCCATCCCGACTGCGGCTTTTGGATGCTGCAGCGCAGCGTGGCCGACGGCAAAATGAAGGCGCTGGTGGCCGGGCGCAACCTCTACGAAGGACGCTCATGAAAACCGCACTCTTCCTTGCTCTAGCCGCGATCGCCGCGGCTCAAGATCCAAAGCATCTGCGCAACATCAAGCAGTTGACAAGCGGCGGCCAAAACGCCGAAGCCTACTGGTCACCGGATGGCAAACGCCTTAGCTTTCAGTCCACTCGCGACAAGTTGGAATGCGACCAGATCTTCGTTATGAACTCGGACGGTAGCGATCAGAAAATGATCTCCACCGGCCAGGGGCGCACCACTTGTGCCTACTTCCTGAAAGACAACAAACACGTCGTCTACGGCTCTACGCACGAAGCCAGCCCGGCCTGCCCGCCGCCGCCCGATCGCTCCAAAGGCTACCTCTGGGGAGTCTTCTCCGGCTATGAGCTCTACGTCGCCAACCTCGACGGCAAGATCGTCAAGAAGCTCACGACCATGCCCGGCTACGATGCCGAAGCCACCGTCAACTACAAAACCAATCGCATCATTTACACATCCATGCAATCCGGCGATCTTGACCTCTGGAGCATGAAGCCTGACGGCTCGGCCAAGCAGCAGTTGACCAAGTCCCGCGGTTACGACGGCGGTGCCGTCTACTCCCGTGATGGCAAAAAACTCGTGTGGCGCGCCAACCATCCCACCACCCCCGAAGGCATGGCCCGCTACGATGCCTTGCTCAAGGAAAATCTCACTGCCCCTATGAAAATGGAGCTCTGGGTCGGCGATGCCGATGGCTCCCACGGCAAGCAGATCACGAGCAACAACTGCGCCAACTTCGCGCCCACCTTCACCCCCGACGGCAAGAAGATCATCTTCAGCTCGAACCTGCACAAGTGCGACGGCCGCGACTTCGAACTCTACCAGGTCAACGTCGATGGCTCCGGCCTTGAACCGATCACCCAGTTCGGAGGCTTCACCTCCTTCCCCGAGTTCTCACCCGACGGCAAGAAGCTGGTCTTCTCCAGTTCCTGGAAAACGGCCAGCCGCTTTGAATTCAATATCTTCGTCGGCGAGTGGGTCCCGTAGCTATTCAGGCCGCCAGCAGAGCGAGAAAAACTTCACCGTAATGTTGGTCTTCTTGGGGGCGATGTTAATCGTCTCCAACGGCTCGTTGAGGGTATCAAACTTCATCTGCATGTTGGCAACGTCTTCCTGCAACTGCTGTTCGATCTCCGCCTTCTGCTCCTCGGCTGCGTGCAGGTTCTCCTGCGCTCTTGCTACGTCGCTTGACTCCTTGCTCGCCTTGCCAAACGAGCGGGCGGCAGAACCTACCGCACCCACCGTCGACTTGTTGAAGCCCCGGCCGAGGAACGCGCCCAGAATGCCGCTCGCAATCGATAGGCCCGTCTGCACCTTGGCTGCCGACGATTGCTCTTCCTCTTTCTGAATGTCCTGCTGCGCTTTGCGGATGCGTTCTTCAAGCAGGTTGAGCTTGGGCGTGTACTTCTGCCGCAACGCGCTCACGGCTTCGTCACGCGCCACCCGCGCCGAATCGTTCAAACGAATGCGAAAGTCTCGTTCTGACTCCTCCGGTGTGGAGACCATCTTCAGGTTGTTGCTCCGAAATAGCTCCAGCTTCTGGGTCGCAAACAGCCAGTTGCCCAAGTCCTTGCTCCAACCGGCATACGACTTCGCTTTGGCTGCAATCTCCGGCAGACTCTCGTACGTCGCTGGCGTCGACGGCTCGGCCTCTAGCTCAGTCGGCTCGACGTCGGTCTCCTCAGCCTGTTGCCAATCCACGGGCACCGGGCCACCCTGCAGCGGCGTCAGAACTCGAACGTCCCGCGTGACGTCGATCTTCGTCTTAGTGTCGGTGAACCGGATACTCGCCGCGCCCATCAGTACCGGGTGGTAGGCCACTTCTCCAGTACCGCGGAACGGCAGAAAATGCTGTTCAATCTCCGGCGGCAGCACCGGTCGAGGATTACCCGCCGACTCCGCGACGGTCACCGGCGATGGCGGCGGAGCGCTGTCTGCAGCCGGCTTGGCATGGCTGAGTTGCTTGATCTGCGTCTTCGTCAGCGGACCCGCCAAGTACGAAAGCGCCCACCGGGATTCGAACACCTCCAGGCCGCCCCGATGCACGTTCGACATCAGGAAAATGCGGGCCTTCAGACTCGACAAGAGTTGATCCAGCGCCGCCGGGTTCATCTGCGAACCGGACTGCGCCGCCGCCCCCTGCAACCCGTCCACCAGCCGCTGCTTATCCCGTTC
>CANNLB010000263.1 GCA_947505565.1 Acidobacteriota bacterium
CTACTGCAAACAGGAAGCGAAGATGATCCGGGACAACCTGAACGCGGCGTTTTCGAAGGAGGTCCGGGTCTATTTCAAGGACTTTCCGCTGGAGCAGATTCACAACTGGGCCAAACCGGCCGCGATCGCCGGCCGTTGTGTGTATCGCCAGGATACGGCGAAGTTTTGGGATTACCATGATTGGATCTTCGCGAATCAGGAAATGACCACGGCCGAGAACCTCCGCTCGCGGCTGGAAGGGTTCGGGGTGGATAAAAAGCTCGACGTGCCGGACCTTTTAAAATGCTTTGATACGAAGGCGACCGAGTCCGAAGTAGCGAAGAATTGGGCTGAGGGCCGGGCGCTGGAAGTGAACTCAACGCCGACGATTTTCGTCAACGGGCGCCGCCTGTCGGGCAGCGTCAGCTGGGACCAAATGAAACAGATTGTCGAGTTCGAGATTGCATATCAAAAGACGGCCAAGAACGCCGGCGAGAACTGCGGCTGTGAATTGAAACTCCCCTCTCCTTTAAACCCGTAACATGCGCCTTGCCTTCTTGACTCTCTTTGCCGTAACTTTGTTCGCGGCGGCTGAACCGACAGAACAGGCCTATCTGGCCCACATTAAGTACCTGGCCAGCGACAAGCTGAAGGGTCGAGGGACCGGGACGCCGGAGCTGGAGCAAGCGGCTGACTATATTGCCCGCGAGTTTAAGGCGGCCGGGCTGAAGCCGGTGGAATCGTCTTTCTTCCAGAGGTTTCCCGTTACGACGCAGGCGAAGCTGGGTAGTAAGAACCGGCTGAGTTTAACGCTGCAGGGCAAGAAGACTTTGTTGAAGTGCAACGAGGACTTTGTGCCGCTGAATATGTCGAGTTCGGGCGACTTTTCGGGCGGGGTGGTTTTTGTCGGCTATGGAATCTCGGCACCGGAGTATAACTACGATGACTACGCCGGGGTGGACGTAGCCGGGAAGGTAGTGGTGATGCTGCGGCGGGAACCGCAGGAGACTGACGACAAGGCGACGTTCAACGGCCGGGTTTACACCCGGCATGCACAGTTTGATTCAAAGACGACGAATGCGAAGCTGCATGGGGCAAAGGCGGCGATCATCCTGAGCGATGTGCTTTCGAGCGGGTATGGGGAGATTGAGAAGTTCGCCAAAAACGCCGGTCCGGCCAACGCGGGGATTCCCGCGATCATGGTGAAGGGTGAAGTGGGCGAGAAGCTTCTGGAGGCCGCGGGGCTGAAACTGCGGGAGATTCACGAGGGCATTGATAGGGACATGAAGCCGCGGTCGCAGGTGCTGAATAACGTTTCGGTGGCGTTGCGGGCGGATGTGTCGCGGGAGGTTCGGCAGGTGCGGAACGTGGTTGGCTACTTACCGGGCGAGTCGAACGAGTTTCTGGTGGTGGGCGCGCACTACGACCATTTGGGATTGGGCCAACAGTTTTCGATGGCACCGAGCATGGCGGGCAAACCGCATTTCGGAGCGGACGATAACGCGAGCGGCACGGCGGGGGTGATCGAGCTCGCCAAGCGGTTCGGCGCAATGGCGAACCGGAAGCGGGGGATTTTGTTTATGGCCTTTGCGGGCGAGGAGCTGGGCTTGCTGGGGTCGAGTTTTTTCGTCAACAACCCGCAGTTGCCTCTGGCGAAGGCCGTGACGATGATCAATATGGACATGATTGGGCGGGTGAAGGACGGGCGGGTATTTGTAGGCGGGAGCGGGACCGGGTCCAACCTGAAGGCGATTTTGGAAGGTACGCCGTCGCATGGTTTGAACTTTGATACGTCGGAGATGGCCGGGTACGGGTCGAGCGATCATACGAGCTTTACGACCAAACAGGTGCCGGTGCTGTTCTTTTTTTCTGGGCTGCACGCGGATTATCACAAGCCGAGCGATACGTGGGACAAAATTAATGCGGTCGACGCAGTGAAGTTGCTCGCGTATGTGGGAGAAGTGGCGGATAAATTGATTTCCCAGGAGCGTCCGCAGTACGTGCGGGTGCTGCCGCCCCAGAGTGCCCATTCGGGGACGGCTCCGGCGTCGGGCGGGTCGTCGGGCTATGGGCCCTACTTTGGTTCGATTCCGGATTTTGCAGAGCCGCCGAAGGGGGTCCGTTTCGCGGATGTCAGGGACGGATCGCCGGCCGGGGTGGCTGGGCTGAAGGCGGGGGACATCATGGTGGGCTTCGATGGGAAGGACGTTGGTAACCTGATGGACTTCACGGTGCTATTGAGGCAGAAGAAGGTGGGGGACGAGGTTGAGGTGAAAGCGCTACGGGGCGGCCAAACTATCGTCGTGAAGGTACTGCTAACAGCTAGGAAATAAAGGGGCTCCCTATTACAAATGCGCTGAGCGACCGATTAGAATAGGGAGGAAAGGATCCAGTCCTATCGTGTCAGAACCATCAGCCATTTTGCGTACTCCGAATGCGGATCATTGGAAACTGCCCCCGCTGATCCTCCATCCGTTTTCCGACTCGAATGGACCGAGCAAGCTTGCTGAGAGCTCTCGTGCGGGCATGATGCTGCAGGGACTGTTGCCGAACAACGAGTTCTCGGTTGACGAGTTAGATCGTAAGCTGTTGGATGGGCGGTATTGTGAGATCCGGATGCTTTACTACGTGGGCAAGGATTTACGCCGCTGGATTGATCAGTGCATGGATTTGGTGGGGCGTGAGGAGTCGTTACGGCAGCGTAGCGTGATGGAGCAGAGCTTCGCGGGCCTTTTGGTGGAGGATCCGCCGGAGGCGGTGAAGGCGAAGCTGCGCAAGTGGGGAGTGGCGGACTATCGGGCGATATTCTCGCGGGCGCTTGGTTTGAACAGTATATTCGGCGAGGTGCCGGTGCGAACGGATTTAGCTCCGGAGTTTACGCGGCACTATTATCGTTACGCTGATCAGCTTTACGCTTGTTATCTTTCGTTGTCTCCGCATGCGCAAATCCGATCGGCAGAGTTTGGGTTCGATCTGTTCGCTTCGGGTGAGTATTCTCGGATGCTGGAGAAAGAGTGGAGCATAGCGTCCGAATCGGAGTGAGGCGGCGGTCTGGGCGAGGGATTTAGACGGTACGCGGAAGCGTCCGGCTGGTTGTCGTGTGGGTGTCGGTTTCGCGTGGAGGGGGATGACGCAGACCGTGGGGTGGAGAGCGGGGCTGGACACCTCTGCGCTACCCGGAAATTGACCACCGCTACTCCAAATCGACTTGACCCGACTAAAAACTGATCATGCCACCTGGCCGGCCGACGGGCGCGAGCTTCATCATCTTTACGACTGCGGTTATCCCGCCGGTAGCGGGTTGATCGGGCTCCGGATCGGGGGCGATCCGCCGCAGAAATACCAGATTACGGCCTCACACCCCGCCCCCCAAGCACGCCCTCAAGCCTTCGGAATCATCACCCCATCGGCATACTCACAATTCGCCTTCCCCCGATAATCCAAGTATTCCGCCTCAGTCAACATTTTCCCCAATCACCGCTTCTTCTTCCGCGCCACCAGCCGCTCCATCGCCTCCTCCCCCGCCTTCTTCGCCTCCGGCGTCAAAGGCTCCGGCGACTCCGCATACTCCCGCGCCGCTCCCGCCAGCCAGAACGCATACGCACACGCTACGACCACGCTGAACACCCCAAACGTGGTCGACCCAATCTTTAAGACCCTCAACGCAAACAGCGCCACCAACGCATACGCCGGCCCCGCCCCCAACCCCAGCCAAAGTAACTTCGTCTTCGGCCTCATAGCGTCACCCAACCACCTTCCACCGCTGACCGAAATACCCCCTCAATCACCCGCATATTCCCCACCGCTGTCTCTACCGGCACCGCCACCGTCCTGCCCTCCAACACCGCCCGCGAAAACTCATCGAACTCCACCGTGTACTGGTCCAGCACCGGCGTTTCCGCCGCCTCCCCGTTTAAGAAAATCCGGCACGGCTTGTCCGGCGGCGCGTTGAACGGAATCTCAATCTCAATGTGCCCTGTAGTCCCGTAGAAATGCATTGTTTGACAAGGAAACAACTGCGTCGAACAAGTAAACGTCGCCTGGCATCCCTCGAAATCCAGCACCGCCGTCGTCAGCCGGTCCGTCCCAAACGTTGCATCCCGCTCAATCAAACCCAACACCCGCTGCGGCTCCTTCTCCGCCACAAATCGCGAGGTGAAGATCGGGTAACACCCAATGTCCATCAACGCCCCTCCTCCAAAATCCGCCTTGTTCCGGATGTTCTTCGGGTCCACGTTCGTATAGCTGAAGAAACCCTGAATCGCCCGCAACGCTCCGATCTTCCCGTCTCGCACCCACTGCCGCGCCAGCAACCACTGCGGATGGGTCGCCACCATGAATGCCTCGCCGATCTGAACCCCCGTTTCCCGCTGAACGGCCATCAACTGCTCGGCCTCCGCCACCGTCATCGACAGCGGCTTCTCACAGAGCACATGCTTGCCCGCCCGCGCCGCCTTCATCGCCCATTCCACATGCAAGTGGTTGGGCAGCGGAATATACACCGCGTCAATCGACGGATCCGCCAGCAGCGCCTCATAACTATCGAAAACCCTCTCAATCCCCAGCAGTCTCGCCTTCTCCGGGTTTCGGCTCGCGATCGCCTCCAGTCGAGCGACTTCACAACCCGTAAATGCGGGCAATACCTTCGTCGAAAAGAATTTAGAGGTGCTGAGTACGCCCCAGCGCAAATGAGTGGTCACCTGAAAACTTTATCGCTTTTCTCGATTCGGCTGCATCTCTACAAGCATGCGAAATCTGGTCATCGTTTTGGGCGACCAACTCAACGACGACTCGGCTGCGTTTGACGGCTTTGATCGCAACAAAGATGCCGTTTGGATGGCCGAAGTAGCCGAAGAGTCAACGCATGTCTGGTCCCACAAGGCCCGGATCGGCTTGTTCCTGTCCGCGATGCGCCACTTTGAACAGCGTCTCACCCAGAAGGGTCATTGCGTGTTCTACCGTCGCCTCGATGATTTCTCCAACACCCACTCGCTTCGCAAAGAACTTAGCCGGGCGATCGAACAGTTCCGGCCCGCCAAGCTAATCCTAGTTGAACCCGGGGACCACCGCGTGCTCTCCGAACTAACTCTCGCAGCCAAAAAAGCCAACGCCCAGCTCGAAATTCGCACGGACCGGACGTTCTTCTGTTCTACCGATGAATTCAACTCCTGGGCCTCGGGTCGAAAACAATTCCGTATGGAATTCTTCTATCGGGAAATACGCCGCAAACACGGCGTTCTCCTAGACGGAAAAGATCCCATCGGCGGCCGCTGGAACTTCGACGCCGAAAATCGCGGCAGTCTTCCCAAAACCGGTCCCGGAAAGCTTAAGGCTCCGCTCCAATTCGAGTACGACCGCACCACCAAGTTCGTCCTCGAATTCGTCGATTTCCGCTTCAATCGCCACCCTGGCT
>CANNLB010000264.1 GCA_947505565.1 Acidobacteriota bacterium
GGATTTCACCCCCACGTTGAACCAAACCGGCGAGTTAAACGCCGCCTTCTGTTCCAGCATTAAGTGCGCCAGTTCGTCACGGAAGGCCTCGGCGTCGGCCGGAGAGGCGAGGTAGGAACCGGCAATCGCCCAGTCAGAAATCGTATCGACGACGCGATGGACGAGTTGAGCGACGCTGTTTTCGCGCTCGGGAGAGCCCGGCTTTCCGTAAAAATACTTGCTCGCGACGATGTTGGTGGCGGTTTGGGACCAGCCAGAGGGCACTTCGACGTCGCTTTGCTCAAAAATAATGGCCCCGGAGCTGGAGCCAATCGTAGCGGTACGTTTCTCCCAACGCACTGCATCATAGGGAGTTAGGCCGGCCGAGAGGCGGGCCGTAAAGTACCGGGAAAAGGCGATGCCGGTTCGTTGCTCCGAAGGGAAGGCGCGCTGGCTGCGAGCCGGGTGGGCGGTTAAGTCGACAGAAAGATAACCCATACCGCGCCATAGTGCCCCAATCCATAGGGGTAGGTCAAGAACTATATCTACCTTTGGTGCATAGGTTTACGACGAAGACCTGAGGGCCGCTACTTTGTGCCCTCGAAAACTGGCGGCCTGTCCCAATCTTCTCGCGCCAGGGGAACAGCCAGGCGACACTTTTCGTAGCCCACCCTAATCCTTCAGCAATTCATGCGGCTCCGCTAATGCCTAATCACCGGCGCTTGGTTTGTCTATGGCGTTTTGAACGCAATGCTCGTATATTCCCGCGCCTTGCTCTACGCGGTTTCCTTCACGATGGCTTGGGCGGTGGTCACCCCGGCGATCCTTGGGTTGGCCGCCAGGTTTTCGCTCTTGGTCCATACGTGCGGAATGCTGGCCACCGCCAAGGTCACAAAGGTCGCCTGGGGTTTTTCGACCCTCCCGTACTTTCCCCCGCCACCCTACCAACAACCGCAGCGTTCTACGAACTCTGGACGCTGGCACACTTTGGACTACCGCGAGCGGCACGAAGACAGCCGATTGCGCGCAAGCCAACTCGAAGCGCGTTTGGCGATGGCGTAGTTGCAGGCGCTCACGATGCAACTGCATCCGCATTTCTTACTCAACACGCTCCCTTCGATCTCTGAGCTGGTCCATGACGACCCGCCGCGGCCAGAGAAGAGGATCGTCCGGCGCAGCGATTTCCTGGGCCGATACCTGGAGATCGAACAGATCGGTTTCGAGAAACGGCTGATGGTGGAATGGGTGAGCGACGACAAGGCGCTGCCTGCGCAGGTGCCGAACTTAATTCTGCCGCCGATCGTCGAGAACGCGCTGAAACACGGCATCGGACGGATCACCTCCCAGAGTATCCTGCGGATCGCGTGTCCCCGGCAATACGAGCGGTTAGTGATGAGCGTACGGGACAACAGGCCCGGCTTGAAGCACCAATCGGCCCCGGCGGACAGGGATGGAGTAGGACTCCGTAACACGCGCAGCCGCCTGGAACGGCACGACGACAACCATTTGATCGTAATGCAACCGGCCCCTGCCGCCGGTTGCAAAGTAATGGTTACGATTCCATTCCGGCCGATGCCGGAATGGCGAGATATGTAGGCAGGAGAGGACCACCAGGATTTCGAGTATTCGAAAGGTGATTGTGGACGATGAACGGTTGGCCCGGCTGAGAATCCGACACATGCTGGCCCAGCAGAGCGACGTGGCCGTGACAGGTAAATTTACCCAAGCGGAATCCGCCACGGAGCTCCTGGCGTAAAACGAGACCGACCTGCTATTTCTCGACGTCCAACTGCCCGTGATGGACGGGTTCGCTCTGCCCGAAACGCTTTCGCCGGAGCCGATGCCCGTCGTGATTTCCACAACCGCCTATGACGAGCACGCCGTGCGAGCGTTTGCAGTCCACGCTTTCGACTGTCTCCTGAAACCGTTTGACAACCAACGATTTGGCTAAACGCTCGACCGCGCACGGAAACATCTGGCCGCGCAAAGAGGCAACAGCGTCCTGCTCATGACGCTGCTCGACGAATTGCGCCAAGCCCGCCAGAAGCCGGTTCGATTCGCGATCAAGTCGCCCGGCCGCGTGTTCTTCGTTCGACTGAAGGAGATCGACTGCGTCGAAGCCGCCGACAACTGCGCGTTCCTGCGCGTCGGCCGCGAAACCCATCTCGTGCGGGAGACAATGATCTCGCTCGAAGGACGATGGGACGGCAAAAGTTTCCTCGCATCCTTCGATCGACGATTGTGAACGCGGACCGCCTCAAGGAGTTGCCGCCCCTGGGGCCTAGCGGACCCCAAGTGCCCGTAGGTTCACCGCGCCGATCGATGGAATATCCTCTGGCACCGCCGCCAAATCCCGCCAGATGCACGCCGCCGCGGCAATCTCCTTGATCGCCGGCCCAAACGTTTCAATCACACACCACCCCCGATAGTCGATCGCATGAAGCGCCCCGACCACCCCGACCCAGTCGATCGGCCCCGTGCACGGCGTGCCCCGGTCGTTCTCGCAAGTATGCACGTGGATGATCCGCGAGCCGAGCAACCGAATCGCCTCAGCCTGATTCTTCTCCTCAATATTGGCGTGAAAGGTGTCATACAACACCCCAATCGCCGGGTGCCCCACGGCATCAATCAACGCCGCCGCGTCCGCCGCCGTATTCAGAAAAAACGTCTCAAACCGATTCAGCGGCTCCACCGCCAACCGTACGCCATACTCGTCACACACGAGCCCCAACTCCTGCAACCCCTCAATCGCCCGCTGCCATTCGTCCGCCGTCCGCCGAAGCCCCGGCAACAAGCCCACCGCCGAACAGAACGGCCCGGCCACCATCGTGATTCCCGCTTCCGCCGCACCGCGAATCGCCGTTCGTAGAAACTCCAGAGAAGCCTCCCGCACGGCACGGTCCTCGGTGCCAATGCTCTGCTGCCCCGTCAGCGCCGTACAAATCAGCCCGGTCATCTCTTGCGCGGCTAGCTCTCGCCGCACCGCCGCCGCCGGAAAGCCGGCAAAATCAAATACCCCCATCTCAAGGCCATCAAGCCCGAGCCCTTTCGAACGGGCGATCAACGGCAGATGGGCCTCAGTAAAGTTGGCCGTCCAGAGGAATGAGTTAACACCGATAGGCATGGTTAGAGGATCTCCTGGGCCGCGGGATTACCCGGGCCGAAGTGCTTCAAGATAACAAGCGGCTCGCCCGGACTCAAGTTCGTAATCCGAACTCCATTACCGGCCGCCTCGGCAGAAACGTAAAACTCGTCGTGGGTTCGGTCGCCGAAACGGATCAAGCCGGGCGCCTCGGCCGGGTGGTCGCCGAAGCGGCCGCAGCCCTGCACCACCAACGCGCCGTACGCCGCCCCGTCCACGGCGTCGTAACTTCCCCCCGGAGGCACGCTAAGCTCGGTCGCCGAAAACCAGGGCGAGCCGTAAACAATCCACTTTTCATACGTCCCGGCCGAGCGCGGTGCCCGATAGAAACGGCGCTTGAACGCCGGATCCGTATTCGCTTCCCAATCGATCCAGTCCAAAATATAGTCAATATCGTGCCGATGCTCGGGCGGCAAGTCTTTTACGAGCAGCTCCCACGGCAGGCTATATCCATTGCACTGCGCTTCAAACACGGCGCCGGCATCCGAAGCCCGCTGCGGCTCATACGTCACCATCGTCCCCGGCGCATGCAGCACCCCGGGGTCCACCTGCCAACCCGTGCCCGGCCGCAATTTATAAGCCTTCGACAGGTACAAAATACCATTGTCCCCTTCGTCCCATCGGCTCAGACAGCGGCGGACATCGTCTCGCCCAACCCCCGGCTCGAGCCCCAGAAAGCTATACGGAAAGGCTCCCGGCGAAGCGTTGTATTGCGGCGGAAAGTAGTAGGCTTCCGGCTTGCCGCGCAGCCCGCGGGCACCCACCTGCGCGTCCGAAGGATGCAAATGCAGCGGAATCGGGCAGGCGTTGTCGAACAATTTGCCCAGTACCGGCCAATCGCCGATCACGTCCCGCAGCAGAGTCTTCTCGCCCCGCACATCGGCGTAAGACAAGCCTTCATCCGGCGGCGTAGTTGGCCCGTTATTCGCGTTAGTCGTCGAAGCCAGCCACCGCTCATCGATGCCGCCACGGTGCCCCCCGAGCGCATAAAGATCCGCGGGGTGTAATCGCAGCCGACCTCCGGGCACTAGAAAATCTCGCGGTACCCAGGTCGGCCAGAGCGGAAGAATCATTAGCGTGGATTATATCGGAAGTTACTGAGCCCGAATACGTCGTTATTCGGAATAAACAAACCGAATTTGCCTTGCGTCAGGTTCCGGCCCCCCGAAGAAAACGTATCCATCTCTATCCAGCGGCTGCCGTTATGCAAGGAGGTCCGGACGGCCCCAGCCGATACATCGATCTGGATCGTATAGCTCTCCTGCTTTTCGAGATCATGCGCGAAACGCAGCTCACTCGATTTCCCGTTCACGACATCCCGCCGAAACAGGTTCTTCTTATCCAGTTGGTACAACACGTGGTTTTTAGCGTCGGTATAGTCGGAACACCATTGCAGCCGCTTTCCTTTCAAAAGGGCCATATTAAACGTAAAGGTTCCGTTCACCGGGCTAATCCCGTACAGCACGAACCCACCGCCTTTATGAACGATCCAGCCTTCCTGCTGCACCCATTCTCCGGGCTGCTCCCATTCAAGCATCGTGCCGGCTTTCTTCGCCACCGCCGCCTTCGGCGCATCCTTCAGCGCAAGTTCGATCGTCTTCGTTTCGCCCGCCCCAAGTTGCACCGTCGCCGTCCCGTCCAGGAAGTTCGGCGCCTTGGCCATCACCACCCAACTGCCTTCTCCCAACGCCAGTTGCGCTCCGGTCGCTTGGCGCAGTTGGGTCTCGTCCGATTTCCGATAGAAGATCTGCGCACTGGCCGGCTTCACATTCACGCGCAAAGACGAAGATGCCGCCACCAGCACAACATCGGCTCCGTTCATCTCCACCGTCTCACCAGCACGGAACTGCCGCGGATTGCGCTTCGGTCCGAACTTCTCCCGACGAAGCTCAATCACATGCTCACCCGGCGCCACATTCGCTGTCACAAACGCCCCATCGGCACCCACCACCCCGAGTCCTTGCGAATCGAGAAAAACGGCAATTCCCGGCGCTGCGCCGCTAATCCGCAGCGTAGCCAGCTTCGGAATCGCCTTCAGCGTAAACTCCACCCGCGACTCCTGCCCCTTGGCGATCACCACCGGCTTGGCCGCTTCAGCTGTGTAACCGTCTTTTGCCACCTGAACCATGTATTGCCCCACCGGCAAGCCCAGCAACCTCATCTGGCCACCCTTCGTCTTGCGCTTCAGTTCGGTTTTGTTTAAAACAATCGTGACATCGTCCAAGGTGCCCGTATTCACGAC
>CANNLB010000265.1 GCA_947505565.1 Acidobacteriota bacterium
GGTGGGATGGAGAAAATCGGTTTTGATCCACAACAGCTTCATGCGCGGGCACCCATCGCTAAACAACCACCCGTTCCAGGCGCCGGGCCGCTTCCTGAGCCCCGTCCACTGCGCCGCCGGAACCAAAGAACAACCCGCCCCAGATCTCCAGGTTCAACAGTCGCCAGAGACGGTCGGTCGCGTCGTGGAAGCCGCTGCGGTGATGCTCGATTAGAGACTGTACCTCCTGCCGGTGTACCCAACGCAGGATAAACGCATCCGGTGCGATCAGCGTCTCCAGCAGGGCATCGGAAGAAGACTCCCGAAACCACTGGCGCAGCGGTGTCGGAAAGCCCATCTTTTTTCGATAGATGATTTCGTCGGGTAGCAGTCCGGCCACGGCCTTTTTCAGGACATATTTCTGCTCGTGCCCGCGAATCTTCATGTGGTCGGGCATGCCCGTGGCAAATGCTACGAATTGATGATCAAGAAAAGGAACCCGGCTTTCAATGGAGGCGGCCATGCTCATCTGGTCCTGCTTCATGAGCAGTTCGACTAGATAAGTTTTGCTGTCGGCGTAGAGCATCCGCGCCAGCGGCGTTCCGTTCGGCCGCGCTGCCCAATGGCGCAGATACTCGTCATAGACGCCGGTGGGAGGACTCTTAAGCAGGGTGGCCTGTTCACTGGCCGGAAAGGCGGCGTAAAAGTTATCCAGATAGAGCGATTCGAGGCTTAGCTCCCGGCCGATAAACGTGTGGCCGATTTTGCGGCGGAGATCGGCGCGGAGGATTGGCCACGTCGCCAGAGCATGGCGAATGCCGCGCCGCAGCGGACCCGGCACATAGCGGTAAGCCGCCGCCGCCCGCAGGTTCCAACGGTTCCAGCGATAGCGTTCATAGCCGCCAAACAGCTCGTCGGCACCTTCCCCGGTCAGCACTACTTTGACATGTTGCGCGGCCAGCATCGAGACAAAATAAAGCGACACGCTCGACGGCCAGGCAATTGGTTCATCTTCCTGCCAGATGAGAGCCGGTAGCGCGTCGAAAAACTCTTCCTTCCCCAATACGATTTCCCGGTGGTTGGTGTCCAACTGTTCCGCCACCTGCCGCGCATAGGGCAGTTCACTGTAGCGGGCTTCTTTATAGCCCACCGAAAAGGAGTCCACGCGGCCTGAAGTTAGACGTTTTACCAGAGCTGTGATGGCGCTCGAATCGACCCCGCCGCTCAGGAACGTGCCCAACGGGACATCGGCCATGAGCCGCAGTTGAACCGTTTCCTCCAATCGCCTTCGCGTTTCCGAGACCCACTCGGCTTCGCTGCGCTCCGCGCTGGGTTCGTCTGGCACGTCCCAATACCGGGTAATCCGAATCTGTGGCTGACCTTCGGGGTTCTCAAACCATTCCAGCAAGTGGCCGGGCGGCAGCTTGCGAATCCCGCCAAACAGGGTCTCGGCCCCGCTAACGTACCCAAACGCCAGATATTCGGCGATGTGCTCGTCGGCCGGGACAACCGCCACGGAGGGATGGCGCAATAGGGCTTTGATCTCACTGGCAAAAGCGAACGTTTGCCCGTCCCAGAAGTAATAAAAGGGTTTGATCCCCAAGCGGTCCCGCGCGGCCACCAGGCGACGGTTCTTCTCGTCCCAAATGGCGAACGCGAACATCCCACGGAAGCGCTCCAGGCAATCAGGCCCCCACTCTTCCCAACTGTGCAGAATGGTCTCGGTGTCGGACCGGTTGGCGTACCGGTGGCCAGCCTTTTCCAGTGCGGGCCGCGTGTCGGAATGGTTAAAAACTTCGCCGTTGTAGACAATCCAGAGGCTGCCATCTTCGTTGGTCATCGGCTGATGGCCGCCGGAAGGATCGACAATGCTCAATCGACGCTGGCCGAGGAAGGCTGGCGCTCCCTCATAATGACCATTGTCATCGGGGCCACGATGACGAAGGGAGTCGGTCATCCGCCGCAGGATGGCGGGCGCATTGGAGGGGACCTGCCGACTAACAAATCCGGCTATACCGCACATGGCTAGTTCGCTCCCTGTGCGCCGCCCGGCCGGGAGTAAATGCGGTAGACAACCGTACAGAGATCTTCTGCTTCCCGCCCCTGGAACGGGGTAGCCAAGGGGAACCCACTCCTGATGGCGGCCAACGAGGGCTCATCAAGGAACGGATGGCGGGAGAACACTTCGTGTCCGGCGGCGTCATAAATTCGATCGTAATCGCTTCGGCGCAGGCGGTTGTGATAAGCAAACTGATTGTCGTTGTAGCGGGACCACTCCCGCTCTTCAAACTGCAAAAAGTGAATCAGGCTCAGCGTCTTGTCTTCGTGCGCAAAGTGGTCGGAGGGGTCAATGTGATGGCAGGCGACGCCGCCGACGGCCAATACACGGTTGGCCTCCCGCAGAATGGCTTCCAGCACCGGACCAGGGATGTGCTCGAAAACAGTATAAGAAAAGTGAATATCAATGCTCTGAGCGGCGAGTCGCGTGTTGCTGGCGTCGGCTGGCGCGTGGTAGCGGATAGCGGTCTTCGCGCTCAAGTCCTGAACACCTTGCACACTAGCGAGCACATCCAACCGGGTCGCTAGCTCTTCAGCACCCACCAATGGCCCTAGAATGCCCATTATCGCTTCCCGGCCCCGCAGAAGCTCACCAATACTTGCCATGACCAACTCTTCCCGCAGATATACGTTCAAATCAAACGTGTTCACCGATTGGGCCCCGCAGAGGTAGAAGGCGATGGGCATATCCAATCGCCGCCCCGTGCCGATCTCCATGACTCGCTTGCCGACTATTGCAAGGCCCATTCCCCGCATTTCGATAAAAATATCCAACGCCGCCCGCAGCATCGGCAACGGGTCCGGCGTATAGCGAAGGCTGCCAAAACGCCGTTGGAGGAAGTAATAGATTGCATCTTTGGCCGGCAACGCAGCGCATACCCGTTGGATTGTAGATTTTCGTTTCCAGCGCAATCGTGTACCTATCCCTTAGTGTGTCATCGGCAGCAATCGTTGCGCAGCCTAGGGTTTGCCGGAAATAATCAGAGCCGACCGTATTTCAACCCGGATTGCGGAGCAGTTGAGCTGGAAGGAACGGTGGGCCCTTCTGCTGAAGAGCATCTTGCGAGATTTCTACGCAAAACGGACCGGACAACCGGCCGATCCGGCCTTAGCTTGCGGATCAAGTGCCGTTTTCAGGTTCCATTGAAGAATGGGATTACCTACTTGGTGTCGTATAAGTGGTCGAAGACGATGTCGATTACGGGGGCCAATCAGGACCCGTATAGCTTGCGGGGAGCTAAGTCGCTGGCGGATTTTGATATTCTGCGTCGGTGAGTCGTCAGTTCGGTGTATGAGCTGCCCTTTGGACAGGGAAGGCGCTGGTTGACGCGGGGCGGGGTGGCGAAAGCGGTGCTGGGCGGATGGTCGATGGGAGGGATTTTGCAGTTGCAGGCGGGGAGTCCGTTTACGCTGACAACGAGTCGGGACATCGCGAATGTGGGGACGACGACGCGGCTGAGTCGGGCGGGATAGGGGACGGTGAGCGCGCCGAATATTGTGCAGTGGTTCGACGCCAGCGCGTTTGTGAATCCGGTGAACTTTAGGCCTCCTCGCTGTTTGGTGTGGGTAAGGCCGGATAGAGCGGAGCGGCAGCGTTCGACGGTTTGAGTTGCGGGGCCGGCTGGAATCTAGGGACCTCGGAGTGTGCGGTGTTCCTGTTCGGGTTTGAACAGGGAAGCGGCAGCATCGCCGTCGCGGCGGGGGTCATTTCTACGGCCGACCTCGGGGCCAAGTACGCTTACTCGCCCCTCGCTGGCGAATTTTGACCGGCGATTCTACCCACGGCAAACAGCGAAGAACCAACTTTAGGTATGGAGCGAGTAGGGTAAATATTCAGCGGGGGCCGGACAGCCAGAATCTGGATGCGATTTTGAGCAAGAGCTTTCGGCTAGGGAAGGAGTCTCGGTGGCGGCAGTTCCGGTTTGAAGGATTTAACGTCTTGAATCATGCGAACTTCGGACAGCCGAATGGGAATATCAACCAACCGACACAGGTGGGGCGGATCTTCAGGGCGGGGGCGCCGCGGATTCTGCAGTTGGCGTTGAAGCTGAATTTCTAGCTGGGCCCGGATTGCGTTAAGAGGTTGAGAAGGCGTACGTCCCAATCGAAGGGCTTGGTGTCCCAGATGAGCGAGTCGTAGCCGGGAGCGTTGGGATTGAGGAGGATGTTGTCTTCCTCGGGGATGATGATGGAGGGTACGCGAATCGCGAGTTCGTTGGCTTGGACGAGCCATTGCTTGCCTATCTCGGCGGTGGTCTCCGTTCCTCGGCGGAGCAGAAGCTTCTGAGGGTCGAGCGAATCCGTGACCGGAGGGAGATGGGTCCACGCACAGGAGAGTTGCCGGGGCACGGAGTTTATCGTGACGTGAGACAAGATCTCCAAACAGGCGAGGGAAAGGTGGGTGGACGTATACAACATGCGGTGCCCAGGAGGGTTCCAGCGACCCCCGGATAAATAAGCACCCATCGGGTCTTCGGGCAATCTTCCGGATTTGTACAAACGGAAGACGCGAATTCGAGGCTCCGGCATCGACCGCCGAGCTACGCTTGTACGCCGTAGTCGAGCTGGATTAAGAGGCGGAGCACTTGGCGCATCGACTCTGCATCGCCAGAGGCGAGACGTCGTTGCGGGCTCGTCTTGCCCAGCGAAGAGTTGGACGAGCGGAGCCAAGTCCCAGCCCGCTGGGAGTCGCCAAATACCTCTGTCGCGTAATTGCGGATGAAAGATGGGTCGGGATGATGCAAGGCGGCTTGCAGGACGGGGGGAGAAGAGAGTTGGACGGCGAGTGCGACTGCCATGACTTAGGGTAGCGCGATTTGGGGGGGGATGGCGGGGGGAGTGCGAGAGTGGCCGTAACGTTCGGCTTGCTGTTCGCCAGTGATGCGGTAGGAGTAAGCGGCCGGATCCTCCGGGAGCATGGTGGCGTTCCAGGCGTCGTAGGTGCCGTTCAGGTGGGCGAAGAGTTCGGGGTAGGCGGATTTTCGGTTGGCGCGCTCCAGAGGGTCATCGGTTAGGTTGAAGAGGTAGCTGTTGGTCCGGAGACGGAGGAGCTTCCAATCGCCTTGGCGGAGCGCGCGTTGGTGATCGGCGCGATGACGCCAGAAGAGGGTGCGGGACTGCAGAGGGCCGCTTAGGGTGGGAAGGAGGTTGATGCCGTCGGAAGGGAACGCGGGGTCCGGCTTGAGACCGGCGGCCGCCAGAAGCGTGGGTAGCCAGTCCATGGAGATGGCGACTTGCGGGGTAGTGGAACCGGGGCGAATGTGGCCCGGCCAGCGGATGATCGCGGGC
>CANNLB010000266.1 GCA_947505565.1 Acidobacteriota bacterium
CTCGCCGATGCGGAGAATCACGCCAGGGGTCAGCAGCACTTCGGCGCGTCCTTCCTGCGTCTTCAACTCCTGCTCCGGCTTCATTTCGGTGAGCCGACCGCCCATTTTCAGGGCAACTTCCTGCTCGCCGAGCAGCACTCGACCCTCAACGTGAGCGATCAGACCCGACTTCGCCGAGATGGCTACCTGCGCCAGAGCGCCAACAGACATCACAATTCCAAGCGATACCGCAGTGATAAATTTTGTCATGGTGAGACCCTCCCAGCTTTGATCATCCGCTTCGTAGACGCGCACGTCAAGCAAACTCTGTCCCGATTGGACGGCTGAATCAATGTTACATTTGCGTGACTGCTTGTGTAAAGAATTATTTGGTTACAATCGCCCGTCGCGATTCACCCATCGCGTCCCTCGGCTTCTCCGCTGCTTCGTCTGCCCATGCAGCAATCGAACGGCTTCCGGGTGGTCGACCGATCAGCGGGTTTGGCGGCAAGCCTCCGTCATCTTGAGCGAACAAAACGGGGGGACACATTCGGTGGCCTGATCGAGTAGATTCCCGATCTGGACCGTGTCTCCGGTTTGATCGGCAATGTTCCCATGAACGAAGCGCAAACCGCCATCTTCTTCACCGACAACGAAACGGAGGAGCAGGTGGCTTTCGCCAACGGGCGCAGCGCGAGCTACCGACCTAAGGGGGCTGTGGCTTGCTCATCGGTGGGGCTATCGGGTGCTGGAGCAGAAGCAGTTCCCCGGTCGCGTGAAGCTTCGCTAGGCCGTTTTAGAAGAACAGCTTGGCGCTCACTTGGATATTCCGCGGGAAGTTTTGCTGTTCCCGCGAAAGCATCCCGAACCGGACATCAGTAAACGCGGTCGGTGCCGGGCGGTAGATCGGTCGGTTGGCAAGGTTAAATGCCTCTCCCCGTAACTGGAACCGCCAGCGCTCGTTCAAAGCAAACGTCTTCGCCGCCGCCAGATTTACTGTGAAGTTGTCCATCTGGCGCAGCCACGCGTAACGATCTTCCACCGTTCGTAGTTGGTACGCCGCATTGCCCCGCCAACAGCCCTTATCGTTGTTCCACCAGCGGTCGTTCGTCTGGTCAGCCACCAGCAGTTCGCCGCAGGTATTAATGGCGTTGATGCCCGCGATCGGATTGCCCGAGGTGAAACGGACGACCCAGTTGAGCGTCCAACCGCCGACGATGCCATTCAACACCGGGTGGTTTGCTTTCGTCAAAAAATGACGCCCTTTGCCCAGCGGCACGGCCCACACGCCGCTCACCGAAATATTCTGCGGCTTGTCATAGGAGACAAGCTCCTTGACGGGCCTCTCGTTCCTGAAATTCCACGTATTGAGGTAGTTCGCACTTTGCAGATTCTTCGAGAAGGTGTAAGAGAACACGAGCGTCAGCCCGCCCAAAGTGTTGCGGTCGGAGGTGAAGCGTTTGTCCGCCCGCAGTTGCAGCGCATCGTAGCGATACCAGGCCCAGGGCTGGGTGTTGTTCGTAATATTGGCAAACAAGGGGAATTGGCGGAAGAGTTCGCGACGGGCGATGGCGTTGTTCGATCCGCGGGTGCGGTTGGTCGGCACGATGCCGAAGAACGGGTTCGGAACGGTCGTATCCCCGGCCGCTGGCAAGGCTTGATACTCCTCGTTGCGCTCCAGTTGCCAGTAATCGGTGTTGATCGCCATCGAGTCACGCGACGTAATGCTGCCGGAGTAACTCACATCGAGCAGGACGTTCTTCAGCGTGCGGTGTTGGAAGCCGAACGAGTATTGGAACGTGCGCGGAATCGGCCGCTGGCGGGCGTCAAAGGTGATGACGTTCCCAATACTGGTCAGGAGTCCGTACTCCCGGCTTTGCGGGGCCAGAATCCCGTCCGGAAACGGGTTCTCGAGGGAGAAGCGGCCCGCTAGACTCGCTGCGGGTGTTACGTCACCGTCCAGCGACCGCGTGTAGGCCGTCGTCTGATTAAATCCATCCGATTGACCGGTCTGCGTCGCCGTGCGATGGAAGATCCCAAACCCGGTCCGGAGCACTGTGGATTTATGGAACTGCCACGCCAGGCCGAGTCGGGGCTGAATGTTCTGCCAGTCAGTATCGTAGATGCGTCGCGAGCCGCCCGGTTCTACGAACGTCCGTCCGCCATAAATAGCCGTCGGCGGGGGCGGATAGGGGAAGCGCGGGTTGGTCGCGTCGTACGTCGTTTTCAATTGCCGCCAGCGCGCAAGGATCTGGTCGCTGAGCGGACTGATTTCGTTGTACGAGAAGCCCGCGTTGGCGCGGTCGTGCCGCTCCACCCAAGGCATCTGCACGTCGTAACGCAGGCCAAGGTTCAGCGTCAGGTTCCGGCGAATCTTCCAGTCGGTTTGGACGAAGAATCCAAAATAAGGCCAACTGCGATAAAAAGTATCGTTCCAATCCACTTGTCCAGCGCCCGAAATCCCTAACAGCAGATCGGCGAGTCCGGAGCCGTCCTGGGCGTTCAGCGCCGATCGCTGCGGATAGCGCTGGGTGCCCCAGCGCGTAAATTGCAAGTAGCCGTTAGATAAGCCGGAAGCATCGAAGCCTTGCGAAGCATAAACCAAATCGACCCCGAAGCGGATCGTTTTTTTTCCGCGGGTAATGGTGAACGTCGGCACCAAGTTCCATTGGTTGTCGGTGCGCCAGTTCACCAGATTGGCGTTGTTCCCGAACAGGTTAGTGAACAGATCGACGGCGATGCGCGGCGGCAGCGTACGGCGGCCGGTGGGCGCTTGGACCGGGTTGGTTATGCCGAGGTCGCCGGCGGTGAGGCCGGAAGCGGTGTCGACGTTCGGGAAGTTCGAGGTGAACCGCCCGAAGGAGAGACGGACGTCGAACAGCGCCGAGGGCGACAGGATGCGCGTGTAACTAAGAATCGCGTTGAAGTTACGCCGGGTCGAGTTGATGTTGCCGCTGGCGGCCGCGCCCGGGATGCCGGTACTGTTGCGCCACTCGCCCCCGTCTTGAAACGTGTAAACCGCGTTGAAGCGGTTGTAACTATTGATCACGCGATCCCACCGCCCCATATACTGCTCATAGCGGTAGCGACCGACCGAGCCGGAGTTCACGAAGTTATCGGTTACCCCCGCGGTATTCGGTGCCGGGTAATAGCTGATAATCTTGCGACCGACCGAGCTGATCCGACTTTGGGGCAGAACGTTACCCGGAAACGGATCGCGAATCGTCGGGCTGGAACACGTCCCGGTGACGTCGACCTGATTCCGGCACGGATGGGCCGTCAGCGGGTCGTAAATGCTCATGTTGTACTTCGAGAAGTTCTGCCCCTCGCGCATATCGAGCGGGGGCGTGTCGGCGACCGCCGGAAACGGGACCCGCTCGCGGAAACCCTCGAAGCTGCCGAACAGAAAATCCTTATCCCTGCGCACCGCCCCGCCGACCGTTCCGCCGAACTGGTTCGTGATGTGTTTGCCGCGTGGCGCGCCGATCATGTTGTTCTGCGTATGGTTAGCGTCGAGAATCTGATTCCGCATGAAGTTGAAAAGCGTTCCGTTCAGCTTATTGGTCCCGGACTTCAACTGGGTATTGACGCTCCCACCGCCCGTCCGCCCCAGACTCGCGTCGTAGGTGTTGGTCATCACCTTGAACTCTTGGATCGCATCGACGTTGGGCGCCAGTTGAAAGCTGCCGGTCAGGCTGATCGGCGCGCCATTCAGGCTGAAGCTATTGGTGCCGCTTTTGCCGCCGCCCATGGTGAAGTTGCCATTCGTGTCCCAGCCGCGAGTGCCGGAAAAGCCTGTCGAACCGAACTCTTCCTGGGTGAAGAGCACGCCGGGCGCCAGGTCCATCAGCATGTAGACTTGGCGGCCGTTCAGGGCAAACTCGCTCGTCATGCGGGAGTCGAAATTCATGCCGCCCGAGGCGTCTCCGTTCTGGATCAGTTCGATGGCTTCCGCGGTAACGGTAACCTCCTGCGAGACGTCGCCGACTTGCAGATGAAACGGTAAGTCGAGCTTTTCGGCGATCATCAGCGTGACGTTCTCCCGTCGCATCTTCTGGAAGCCGTCGGCTTCGACTTCCACGCTGTATGTCGACGGCTGCATATAGGGAAGGGAATAGAACCCTTCGGCGTTGGAGGCTGCCGTAGTTACCTCATTCGTGCTCTTCTTTGTGGCCCGGATCTTGGCCCCGGCAACCGCGGCGCCGGTGGGGTCCAGGATCTGCCCGGCGACCGTGGCGCGGAAGTCCTGGGCCGTGGCGATGACGCAGAGAGTGAGGAAAAGAACGGTAATTGTATCCAAAGGTGCCTCTGCGAAGCGATCTGATATCGACCAAGTATACGAACTCGACCAGGCCCACAAAACCGCGAACCGCCGAAAGCGTACGAGAATCGTACTACGCTCATTCGATTCGATTTTAAGGAGTAGGTTTCTCGCGCCCGCTTGTTCCCTATTTAATGATGGCTGAACCGAAGATTCCCGCGTTTCCCAAGTCTCTTTGCCCTTCCGGGCCAACGTCGTCCGTCGGATTTCAGGGCAGATGGTCGGATGGATGGATCTCTCGTGTCTACCCTGTCAGCCTAGCCGTGCCTACGGGCATCGAGTTGGAGTTGCAGATCAACGGTCGGCACCTCGCTTCTGACACCGTTCCGCTGCACCTAAAGCTTTTCGCGAACGACTTGGATTTGGGTGTCCACGAGTTGGTTCCTGGGCCGTTTCGGCTTCGCCTCTCCGTCAACGCCCTGGCCGGGAAAGACTTCGCGCATCTCACCTTGGAGTGCGACGCCGCATGGCAACCGAGTGGAGGCGGGGACGACCGCCAATTAGCCTGTTTGATCGATGCGATCCGAGTGATCGATAAAAATGCAATTGGTTACTTCGGCGATTATTCCTCTTGGGAGGAGGCACTCTCGGAATCGGATGGATACGGAGCCCCGATCGTTTTCGACCGGACCCGCGCCGCGTTGCTGCAAGTCAAGAACGGGACCGCCGTCCACGAGCGAGATTCCGTTCTGTTTCCGAAAGTCGAACATAACTTTGCGCTTTTAGCTGGGCTGCTCCAGGCTGTCGATAACGGCGAACTGAGCGTGCTCGATTTCGGCGGGTCACTCGGCAGTTCGTACTTCCAATGCCGACCGTTCCTGGCTTCGCTCAAGTCGGTGCGTTGGAGTATCGTCGAACAACCGGCCTATGTCGAATGCGGACGACGGGAATTCGCCGATGAGCGATTACGCTTCTACCGGACGGTCGAGGAGTGTCTCGATAACGAGTCGCCCCAAGTGTTGCTGCTCTCCGGCGTAATTCATTGCCTGGCCGATCCGTATGGCTTCTTGGCTGAGGTG
>CANNLB010000267.1 GCA_947505565.1 Acidobacteriota bacterium
GACGCGGTCATGGTGGTTTACCAGGGCACCTTCGACCCGGCCAACCCAGGCACGAATGCCGTGAATGTGAACGACGACAGTGACGGGCTACCGCCGGCGGGCAGCACGGTAACGATTGCGGGTTGCCCATCTGCGGCGCGTCGTTGCCCCAAGTTGACCGCGACGTTGACCGCGAACACCCCGTACACGGTCGTGGTGACGACGTATGGCCCGAGCCCCAGCGATTCGGTGGTCCCAGTGTCGTTTTATGTGTTTGGCGAGCCGGTGGCGGTTGGCGGGGCCGGACCCGTTGCGATTCCGACCTTGGGCGAATGGGGCATGATCGGCCTGGGCGGTTTGCTGGTGTTGTTTGCGTGGCAGCGGCTGCGCAAAATGGACTCGGCCGAAGTGGCCTAACCGTAGATGGGCATGTTGAGCCGATCGCAGCGATTCTTCGTGCTCTTTGCCGTTTCGGCGTTGGGAATGTTCCTGCTTCTGTTGTCGGCTCCGGCGCGCCCGCTGGTAGAGGGGTTCTCCGGAGCGCTGGCAGCGATGGCGAGTTGGGTGGTGCGGCTGAGCGGCGGGATTTGCGAGCAGCGGGAAGCTGTAATGAGCAACCCGCTGCGCGGATTTGCGATGGAGGTGCGGGATGGTTGCAACGGGGTGAATGTGGTCATTCTGCTGTGGGCCGCGATGCTGGGTTATCCGGCTTCGGGTCGGATGAAGATGTGGGGGTTGGGGTTGGGCTTCGGGGCGATTCAGGCGCTGAATTTGGTGCGGATCATTTCGTTGTTTTTTTTGGGGCAGTACTACCGGGCGTTGTTTGATTTTGCTCACCTGTACGTTTGGGAGTTGCTGATCATTCTCGACGCGATGGTGGTGTTTGCAATGTGGGCGCGGCGGGTGCGGGCGCGATGACGAGAGTGGCGCCGCGCAGCGAGCGCTTTTCGGTGGTCGCGCGGGCGGTGGTATTGCTGCCGGTGGTGATGACGCTTTGGTGGTTCGTGCTGAAGGGGCCATCACTCTGGGTGCTGGCAAAACTGGCGTACGTGCCGCTGGCCTTACTGGTGGGGCCGCTGGGGCAGGCTCCGATCCGGGTGGATGCCGAGACGCAGGCCTGGACGTTTCAGGTGCAGGTGAACGCCTACGGGCGGAACCAGAAGACGAACGAGACGCAGTGGGTGGATATGCTCGAGTTTTCGTCTGAGGCCGAGAGCATTGCTTTCTTTGCGAGCAGTTGGTTTTCCTACCTGGCGTTGGCGCTGGCGGCGGGGGCATGGCGGCGCACGGAGTGGCGGCGGGTGGGGCGGGGGTTGGGCATCGAGACGGTGCTGAATGTGGCGTCGGTGGTGGCGTACGCCTATATCAACGGGTATGGGAGTGTACTGAAGACGGGCGCGGCGGCAGGGGGCGGGAAGCTGTGGGCGCTCGAGTATCTGTACCACCTGATCTATCTGGTGTTGCCGTTTGCCGGGCCGTTTATCGTGGCAGTGTCGCTGCACCGGAAGTGGCAGGAGTATCTGGGATTTGCCGTGCCAGAGCGGGCGGCGGGGATCGCGGCAGTCGGGGCCACCTCGACGCGGCGCGCTTGAATCCCGCCGCCAATTGGGTACGCAGTCGCGGAGTTTGGCCCCCGGAATGAAGTTCCAGGCGCGGACGGCCCCGCGGTCATCAGGCAGCAGGAAGGCAAGTGCCAAGCTCGTTAGGTCGGTCGTGCTCGACAGGTCGAACCCCGCGTCTGTAACCCCGAGTCAGTCACCACAGCGCAGCATTCGTCCCACTTCGGCGGGTCGAGGCAGGGCCGGGTCGAGGGGCATGTTCGTGGGGAGGCGGCCAAAGTGAGCGGGATCAGGTAGCCGGAGTGGGCACCGATTTGGAGTTTGAAGTTTTGGGCTTGGCCGACAGCGGGGAACTCTCTGATGTCGGCGTTGCGGTGGATCAGAGAGTTTCGATGAGGGATTGCTGGCGGCGGAGGAGGCGCTGGGCTTCGGCGTTGGAGACGAGTTGGAAACGAACGCGATCGCCGGGGCGGAGCTGGCCAATGCTGGGAATGTCGGCAGTGATGACGTTGGCGATTTTGGGGTAGCCACCGGTGGTTTGCTGGTCGACGAAGAGGAGGATGGGCTGGCCATTGGGGGGGAGTTGGATGGCGCCGAGGGGGACGCCCTCGGTGACCATTTGGCCGGGATTGGGGGAGAGGATGGCAGGGCCGTCGAGGCGGAGGCCCATGCGATTGGAGTCGGGAGAGACGAGGTATTCGGCGTGGTAAAAGGTATTGGCGGGGAAGGAGGAAGATTGGGGGCCGGCGGTGACGCGGAGAGTGGTGTTGTAGGTTGTGAGGGAGTTGGGGACTGGGTTGGTTTTGGGTGCACTGGCGGACGGGCCGATGGGGAGGACGTCGCCTTTGCGGAGGGGGCGTCCGCCGAGGCCGCTGAGGACATGGGTGGAGGCGCTGCCGGCGACGAGTTTGGCGGGGATGCCTCCGCGGACGGCGAGGTAGGAGCGAGCACCTGTTTCCAGGGTTCCGGTGCGGATGGTCTGGCCAGGTAGTATTTCGAACGGCCGGTACATGGGGAGTGCGGGGAGGCGGCCTCCGGTGAGGGCGATGGTGGCGCCTTGGGGGAATGTGAAGGTGCCGCCGAGGAGGGTCATCTCGAGGGCGGGTGTGTTTTCGTTGTTACCGAGGAGGCGATTGGCGATGCGAAGGGCGAGGGGGTCGGCTGCGCCGGAGCGGGAGACGCCGTCGATGCCGTGGCCTGGGCGGCCGAGGTCCTGGACGGTGGTGAACATGCCGGGGTTGTCGATAACAATTTTCATGCGGGGATGAATTTGACGCGATCGCCGGGTTGGAGGAGGCTCATGGGTACGTTGTGGGGGTTGAAGAGTTCGATGGTTGTGTGGCCGATGAGTTGCCAGCCGCCGGGAGTGGCGATGGGGTAGATGCCGGTTTGATCGCCGGCGATGCCGAGGCTGCCGGCGGGAACAACTTTGCGGGGGGAGGGAAGGCGGGGAGTGGCCAGGGCGGCGGGGAGGCCGTGAAGATAGGCGAAGCCGGGGACGAAGCCGAGGAAGGCGACGGTGTAGTTGGCGGCGGCGTGGAGTTCGATAACGCGACCGGGGGAGAGGTTGTGGAGGCGGGCGAGGGAATCGAGATCGGGGCCGTCGTAGTGGATGGGGATTTGGTGAAGGGGGCGCGGGGCCTTTGATTGCGGGGGCTGAATGGCGGCAGCGGCGCGTTGGACTTCGTCGTGGGAAGTGCGGAGGGGATCGAAGACGAGGAGGATAGAGGCGTAGGCGGGGTGGATGTTGACGACGCCTGGAATATGGAAGAGGGCGTGGAGATCGGTCGCGTCCGGGGCGAGGTCGAGAAAGAGAGACTGGTCGCTGGCGTAACGAAACATTCGCTTCATGGTACGCCGGAGCGATAGACCCGTGGGGATACGCGACAGATTTTCTGGCTGCGACTGACTGTGCCGCTGCTGGCGTGGGAACGCCCAGGAGTGGAGTTCAAGGTGTTTCACTTTCCGGCAAGTCAGATTCCGCGGATTGACGGGAAGGTGGACGACTGGGCGATGGACCGGAAGGATTTGGAGGTGAAAGTGAACGTTGGCCGGGTGACGGGGATGAAGCGGCTCTATCTTCTGGATGAGGCGTAGGATCACTATTGAGACATCAGCGACCGCAATTTGCGTCACGACATTTCTGAGTGGGTGGTGGACGGGAGTTTATTGGGCGGGCCGTTTATAAAGCATATGCCTCCGGTGAAGGATTACGACCCGAAGGGCGCGTACTTCACGTTTCACGGGATGCAGGCGCAGAAGTGACGCATCTTCACGCCGGCGGAGGGGAAGGACTGGACGATGGCTTAGGGGTGCCAGCCGTGGATGAAGAATCTGCCTTATGCGAGTGCGGCGTATAACTACAATTTCAAACCGGGGGAGAGCGGGAAGTTGATTCCGGAGTTTTTCGTTACGCCGTTCAATTATCCTCCAGCGCATCGAGGCGCTTCTCCGCGCGGGATTGTTCCCGCGCGGGCATGGTCAAAACTTTCGCGTCTTTCTTTGGGGCTTTTCTTTTTTTGACTTTTTTAAGGAACGGTTCAACTTATCGCAAACGGTGCCGTGTGCCGCAGGTGTGCCAGAGATAGGCGGCTGGAGCGGTTTTAGCGCTTGTAGCCACACCTCACCGGCCAATGAAAACAACACGTGACGTGTTTTCATCAGCTTGCATCCTCGTCACTTCCTTCGACTGCCACCTTCGGCACCAATGCTCAATTTCGTAGGCTGCCGACGATTTCTTTACCCTTCTCGAGCATCATGGCCCATTCGGACCCTGTCCCTAAAAACCGATACCCCCGGTCGCGCCACGTTGTCGACAGAGCCAGGTTTCGAGCCTGAATTCCGGGTGCGATTCCTTTGGCCACGCAAGTATCGCGGATGGCTTCGAGAGTCTCAACCATCTTCGGGTCATCGAACTGCCCGGGAACGCCCAGGGAGATCGAAAGATCCACCGGCCCGACCATCACGACGTCGATTCCCGGCACCGAGAGCAGCTCCTCGCGCGCTTCAAATGCCCGCTTGGTCTCGATCTGCAGAATCACCATTCCGTTCTCATTCCGATGGGTCATCACCTGCGGAATCGTCACGTTCTCGTAGTCGTTCTGCATCGTGGTCAGCCCAAAGCCACGAATGCCCACGGGTGGAAATTTGCACCAGCTAATGGCCTGGGCCAAAAGCTCCGGCGATTCGACGCGCGGGAAGATGATGCCGTCGCCGCCGCAATCGAGCGACCGGGCGATGAGATCGTATTGCATGTCGGCCACGCGGACGAAAACGGTCAGTCCACATAGGCCGGCGACGCGGCAGATGTCCTGCTGCGTTTCGATGCCGAAACAGCCATGTTCGCCATCAAGATAGGCATAATCAAAGCCGGCCGCTTTCAAGATCCTCGCGATCTCGGGATCGCGGAGCTGTCCATAGGAGGTACCCAACACGGTCTTGCCAGCTTGCAAGGCCTGCTTTACGGGGTTCAAGCGCATAGGCGCTAGTGTATCGGAAGCACCTGGTGGTCGGGGCAACTTACTTCAACGTGCTCGTAGATTCGTTCGATCAAATCCATCCCATGCTGGGCCAGGAAAGGTAGAATACTGTAAAAACGCTCCTGCATGTGGCGATGCGGATACAAGCTATGGTGCAGAAATTCGGCGTGCCGCTGGGCTTGTTCGTCGCGTTGCAGCGCTTGGCGGGCGGTCTTGCGCTGCATCTTGTCGAGCTGGTAGATCATTTTGGCGCTGCTTTTGGCCAGCACTTTTTCGAGCGTCGGGTCCAGCGCTTGCACAA
>CANNLB010000268.1 GCA_947505565.1 Acidobacteriota bacterium
CATCGGTCTGGAGAGCGTCGAGAACGCGCAGAACTTCCTTCGGGTTGCGGCCGACCGAGAGATCGTTCACGCTAACGAAACGGATGACGTTGGTCGGATCGACGATAAAGGTAGCGCGCTGGGCGGCACCGATGTGCGGATCGCGGATGCCGAGGGCGGTGACCAACTCAGCCTTAAAGTCGGACAGCATCGGGAAGGGCAGGTCACGAAGATCGTCGTGATGCAAACGCCAGTTCAGATGGGTGAACCAGGAATCGGTGGATCCGCCGAGAACCTGAGCGTCCCGGTCGGAAAACTCTTTGTTCGCTTTGCCGAAAGCCGCAATCTCGGTGGGGCAGACGAAGGTGAAATCGAGGGGCCAAAAGAAGTAGACCTTCCACTTGTCAGCGTAGGTATCTTGATTGATCTCGGCGAACTCTTTGCCTTTCTCGAGTCTAACGGCCGCGTTCAAATGAAACGCGGGAAACTTCTCTCCAACTCCAAGCATGCTTGTTTATCTCCTAGGTTTTTTTGAAGCGCAGACGGCACAAAGGCCCTGCGCTTCGACATGAAATCGATTCACCCGAAAGCCTTTCGGCAACGGGCGACGTAACTGAATCTCGTCGAGGCCTTCGGTGGGAAGGTCGAACATCGTACGGCACTGCGTGCAGACGAAATGGTGGTGGGGCTCGTTGTTGGCTTCGAGCCGCAACGAACCGTGATGCAGGCTAACTTCCCCGATCAGGCCGCTGTCCAGGAAGGTGCGAATGTTGCGGTAGACGGTGCCGAGCGAAATCGACGGGATATCCATACGAACCCTATCAAACAGCATCTCCGGGCTCGGATGATCCTCAGCTTGCAAAAGGGCTCGGTAGAGCACTTGGCGTTGATGGGTACAGGGTAGCCCGGAAGAGACGCAACGATCGCGGAACCACTCCATGCGCTGCTCAATGTCCATACCCTTCGATAGATGCGGGACAATCCGGCCAGGATGCATGTTTCTCGCAGATGAGAACGATTCCTATCGGGCAGCCGCTCTTGCGTGCACTGTCTCGAGCAAAGGCTGGCCGGAGCCGATGCCAACGGTTAGCGCCGCTTCAAAAGCCGGGTCCGTCAGCCCCGCAAAGCGGGTCCAACGAGCGGGTCCATAAACTTCGTCCCAAAGCGCCATATCAAGTAGTCGGTCCGGATCTTCGCCCGAATGATGGGTGTTCCGGCTCGAGTACGGTGCCGACCGGGACTCAAGAAAACGGATTGCCGCCCAGAGTTGCGGACGATCAAAGGCGCAGGACTGGAACCGGCCCGACCAGATCCGTTCGCTCTGCTCGCTCCGTATGTGACGCCACAGCGAGTACTCCCGATTGACCTGCGCCAGGGTTCGGGACTGGGTCGCCGCACTCACCGGCAGGACAAGCAGATGGGCCTCCGTCGGCTGGAGGGAGTAGGCAAGGATAGAGAGGTGATGCCGGGACGCCGAGCGCCCAAGAACATGGAGGAAGGCTCTATAGTCGGTCTCATCCGTGAAGGCCGGCGTGGCAGCCATCTGGCGCACGTAGTGGGGGAAAAAAGGTAGGGTAATGCGGCGAGCTCTGGCCATGCACCGAGGGAGTGCGGGCCAGAGCCCCGGTATCTCAACTATTTCGTCTTCGGCTTCTTGTACGCCCGAAACAGCCGACCGAGAACCTTTAAGCCTTGGTCTACCTCTTTCTCCTTCACGATGAAGGGCGGCAAAAACCGCAGAACGGTGTCGTGCGTGCAGTTGAACAGCACGCCCTGCTCCATGCCTTTCATGACGTAGTCTTTGCCCGGATGGTCGAGTTCGACGCCGATCATCAAGCCATGGCCACGAACGTCCTTGATGAATTTGTGTTTAGCCTGCAAGTCGCGGAGACCGGCGCGGAAGTACTCGCCCACGCGGTTGATCTGCGGCAGCAACTCATCGAGAATATCGAGGAATTCCAGCGCCACCGCCGAGGCAAGAACGTTCCCGCCGAACGTGGTGCCGTGCATACCCGGCTTGATTACGTTGCCCGTCCGCTCGTTCGTCATCACGACGCCTAGCGGCAGACCGCACGACAACGGTTTCGCCGTCACCATCACGTCTGGCTTCACTTCCGGCGCGATGAGGCTGTGCGACCAATACTGCCCCGTGCGGCCTACCCCGCACTGAATGGCATCGAAAACGAGCAGCGAGTTGTATTGATCGGCCAAGCGGCGGGCGGTGCGCAGGAACTCGGGCTGCATCGGGTGGACACCGCCTTCGCCCTGAATGCCTTCGATGACGATGCCGCTCGTCCGTTCGTTAAACGCCGCTTCGAGCGCAGCGATGTCATTGGCCGGAATCCAACGCGGACCCGCCAACAACGGCTCGAAATCCTTCCGGTACTTCGGCTGGCCGGTGATCGATATGGCACCCATCGTTCGACCATGGAACGAATTCTCCAGAGCGATAATCTCGGGTCGATCCGGTCCGCCGTGCGCGCGCATGATTTTGATCGCGGCCTCCATCGACTCGGCTCCGGAGTTAGTAAAGAACACGCGATCCAGGCCCGAGATCTGGCACAAGCGCTGGGCGAGTTTCCCGGTGTACTCGTGATAATAAAGGTTCGAGGTGTGGATCAGCAGCGCCGCCTGCTTCTGAATCACTTTCGTAATTCGAGGATGCGCATGGCCCAGCGCGTTCACGCCAATTCCGCTGAGAAGGTCGAGATACTTCCGGTTATCGAGACCGTAGAGGTAGCAGCCTTTGCCGCGTCGCAAAGCGAGTGGGTATCGGGCATAAGTCGGCATCACATATTGACGCTCTAACTCCATCCACTGCTGTGACTCTGTAAGTTCGGCTACTGCATCTTTTGTTTCAACCACTCGACCATTTTCTCCTTGTAGTTCTGATAGGCCGGGATTTCCTCCCAGCCGCCAATGCCGTGAGGGGCATCGGGGACCGCGAACACTTCGCAGGAAGCGCCCACTAATTTCATTTTCGCGCACATCGACGTCGACTGGGCGAATGGCACCGATTCATCTTTGGTGCCGTGAATGAAAAGAATCGGCGGCATGTCTCGTTTGACGTATGTGATGCCGGAAGCCTCGCGCATTTTGGCCAGTTCCGGCGGAGTAATCCCCGTCCCGCCGAGCAATTGCGTCACATTTTTGCCCGGCGAACCGAAC
This sequence comes from Acidobacteriota bacterium, assembly GCA_947505565.1. Lineage (GTDB taxonomy): Bacteria > Acidobacteriota > Terriglobia > Bryobacterales > Bryobacteraceae. The sequence goes on from CANNLB010000268.1 coordinate 3,148, forward strand.
CGCTTCGAGCGAGCTTCAACGTCGGTCAGGCAGTAAAAGCAGACCACGGCGGCAACGCGTGTGGCGGAAGTGGCCCTCGCTCCTGCCAACGCTGCGAGGTGACCACCAGCGCTTTCGCCCATCAGCGCAATGCGTGTGGGGTCGACCTTGTAAGCCGCCGCGTTGCGTTTCACCCAGACGATGGCCGCGTTCACATCGTCAAAAGCCGCCGGATGCTGAAACCGCGGACTCAGACGATAGTTGATCGTGAACCAAGCGAAACCACCCCGAATCAGCGGGGGAAATAGCGGCGGAACGTAAGTGTTCTTATCCCCGGCTTCCCAGCCCCCACCGTGCACGACGATGACTGTGGGAAACGGCCCCGGGCCTTCGGGCACCCAGGCGTCGAGCGTCAGCGAGTAACCATCAGGTCTCGAAAACTCGATATCTCGCCGGAGTTCAGCACATACTGGCGGCAGACTAATTAGCAGTAGGAGAGGCAGGCGTAGCACTCGAAGACTCCTCAAGCCGCTTAGCCGGTTTCGGCAGCGGCTTCCGCGGTAACATCTCTTCCCGGTTGGCTGCCTGATATAGGAACGCGGCCATGATCGCCGACGCCTGCATCATGTCCGATTTCGGAACGTAATCAAAGACGTCCATGTTCGAGTGATGGGTGGTCGAAAAATATTCAAGCGGATCCTGAATGAACTGGAACGCCGGCAGCCCGACGTTATTAAACGGCACATGATCGGTCGACCCCGTGTTTCGAATCGTCACGGTGTTGGCCCCGTAGTCGCGGAAGGGGGACAGCCAAGCATCGAACACCGGGCGCAGCATATCGTTGCTCTGCAGATAGATCCCGCGGATCTTGCCGCCGCCATTATCGAGGTTAAAGTAGGCCTGCAACTTGGCATGATCGGCTTTGGTCACCATCGTTTCCCGGTCGGCGAAATGATCTTTTACGTAGGCCGCCGAACCAAACAGCCCCTGCTCCTCACCACTCCACAGAGCCAACCGAATCGTTCGGTCGGTCTTCAAATCCAGAGCCTTGATAATCCGCAGCGCTTCAATTCCGACCGCACAACCGGCACCGTTATCGGTCGCCCCGGTGGCCCCGTGCCAAGAGTCCAAATGCGCCCCCACCATCACGACTTCGTCTTTCTTCGAAGTGCCCGGAATCTCGGCCACAACGTTGTAGGTCTCACGGTTGAAATACTCGGTCTTCACGTCGAGTTCCACCTTCACTGGCACCTTCTTTTCGACGAGGCGCGCGATTCGGTTGTAGTGTTCAATCGTCAGTGAGATCATCGGCGGAGGAATCGGATCTTTCTCATCCCGACCGCCCCCATTGGCCGCGAACACAGTTCCCGCTTCGCCCCGATAGCCGGGCATTAAAAGCCCCGTCACCCCTTCGTCAACCAGCCATTGGTGATATTTTTGCCGAAAGGCCACCAGCCGCTCGCGGGTCATCGGCTGGCCGTCCGGGCCGGGCGGCAGATTGCGCATCGCCGCCGTCGGCAGGCCAAACACGCCCGACGGGGAAGGGTCCATCGCCATCGCTTCAGCCGCCAAAGCGGCATCATCGTACCGGCGTCCCCGAGCGAGAGTATGCAACCCCACGTCGCGCGGCGGATCGGAGATCACAATCTTCCCTTTCAGTTTGCCCTTCCATTTTTCAAGATCCGCGTCGGTTCGCAACGTGGCCATGACGACCTCGGCAGTCACCGGCCCATTCGTCCCGCCGGTCCATGCGTTCGGGTAGCCGATCAACGGCGAATACGTCGGATCCACCAGTTGGGCGGAGAACTTCGAATAGGCCCAGCCACGGCCAAACCCGCCCCATTTTTCGAACTTCACGTCTTTCACGCCGAACGATTCCAGGCGCTTCTTGACCCATTCGGCGGCCTTGTCGTAGCCCGGAGAAGCAGTGAGTCGCGGACCATTCACGTCCGTCAGGTAGAAGAGGTGATCCATCACTTGTGAGTTTTCAATCGCCTCTCCCTTGATGCGATGAATCCCCATCAGGTCGACCTTTTCGTTCGAAAGAAGAACGACCTTATCTTGCGCTAACAATCCCGCAGCGATGGCTGCGCTCAATGCCAGAATTCGGGTGACGGTAATCACGATCCTCAAAGGATAGCAATGACCCGACGCGGCTACAATGAAACGTTGCAGATCACGATCTCGAA
>CANNLB010000269.1 GCA_947505565.1 Acidobacteriota bacterium
GCTCGCCCGCAACGCGCGTTCCGCTCATTTCCATCCTTAGCTCCTGCTGCGCCACAAGCCCAACATAGGGCTTCCGTCTCAATCGTTTCGGCCTGAACCACCAGTGCCACGTCATCTGTAGTAATGGAAGCCCTCACGCCTAAATCCTGTTCACCGCGAAACAAACTTTATATTTCCTTTGTTTCCCACAACCCGTCTTTTCGCCAACGCAAAACCCTTGCACTCATGGTGTAGATTCAAAGCAAGAAAAGCCCGCTGCGCCCATCCGGCCCGGCGGGCTTTTCCATTTCTATCCTTTGGAGAATCTACCGATGTCCACCGAACAGTTCGTTTTTGACCGCGAAGCCTTCCTCAAAAAGTGCGTCGCCGACCGCGCCGACCAATTCGCCGCCGAGGCCGTCGAAGATGCCGCCTTTGCCAAAATGATGGCCAACCGGCGCAACGCCGCAAAGTCAACCGGACCCCGTACGCCCGAAGGCAAGGCCGCCTCCAGCCAAAACCGTCTCGCTCACGGTCTCTGCTCTTCCGCGCTCCTCGTTCGAGGCGAATCGCAGGAACAATTTGACGCGCTCCGCGCCGAGGTCATCGCAGCGTACCAACCCGCCACCGCGGAAGAACGAATGCTCACCGACCACTTCGCCTAAGCCCAATGGCGGCTGAATCGCGCCCGCGCCGTCGAGGCCAAAACCCTCGACCTGCTGGCCCAGGAAACGCTCGAACTCCTAAGCGGCAATACAGAACGGGCCGACGTCAACCCCGCTCATCTGATCTCCGGCTCCTTTGCGCGCACCGACAACGACGGCATCTATCGCACCATGCTGCGCTATGTCGCCGCGATCGAGCGGAGCCATCAGCGCGCACTTAAGAATTTGCACCATGCCCAGGAAAAGCGCCGGACGTTGCCGCCCCTGCCCCCAGTGCAAGAAGTGCCTGTGCAAGAGGTAAAAGTAGCGACGGCCAATAGCCCCCCACCCGAAGTTGGCTTCGAACCGCAATTCGTCCCCGTCACCCCGGTCAGCGCCCCGGCCTTCCACAACCGGCCCTGATCTGGCTTCGTTTCGTAGAACCCCGCTGCCTTCGAACCGTACTCTGCTCTTTGACAACTGAATCACTCCCCCAGCAGGTGCAGCACCACCTCGCGCCGATGCGGCAGTTTCCGATGCTCAAAGACGTAAATCCCTTGCCACGTGCCCAAAACCATCCGGCCATTCCTCACCGGCACCGCAATCTGCACCGCCGTCAGCGCACTCCGTATATGCGCCGGCATGTCGTCCGCCCCTTCCAGCGTATGGCGGAAGCGCACAGTCCGCGCAGGCCTAGCGGAACGGGCGAGGAACTCGCCCAGTCCGCCGGGCCGAAGCGAGTCCGTTGTGCGCGCTTCCGCAAAAGTGCAGATCGCCCTCTTGCACCAGTCGGCGATCAAATAAATCCGCAGATGCGCGGGAATAGCCACATCGATCAACCGCAAGAACTTCAGCCACTCTTAGTGGCGATGCCGTGGCTGGCGACATTGCCCGATGCCGCATCCATCGCTGCAAACATCGACGTCATCCCATAAGTCGTGGGTCATGGTCTCTACCCGTCCCAGTTTCAAGAGTAGACCGGGTTGGATCCTGTCCAGCGCTTGCACTTGGCTCTTCTCGTCGACGCAAAGCACGATTGCGTGCTCGGGAGGGCTGAGATAAAGCCCCACGACCGCTTCGAGACTTTCAACAAAATGAGGGTCATTGCTGACCTTGAAGGCCTCGGACCGATGAGGCTTGAATCCGCCGGCCCGCCAGATTCTGCGGACGCCGGTATCGCTGATCTCGACCTCGTTCGCCATGCTGCGCGTGCTCCAGTGCATGGCGTGGGCGGCCGAAACCAGACGATTGGTGGTCCCGTGAATGCGGGTGTCGGCCCAGCACTCCTCCCAATGATCGAGGTAGACCTGCGCCTCGGCCAGGAACTCAAAACGCTTTCCTTTCAGCGGCGTCTACTTGGCGTTACCGACACCACGCTCGACCTTTGCTTTGCGGTCTGGGTCGCGGCAGGGCATCGGGACGACGTTGTAGTGGGCGAGCATGTCGCCGAAAAGAGGGTTAATGAGGGAATCGTCGATATCGGGGGGGACAACACGCCTTCGGTAAGGTTGTCGAGTACGACGTATTTGGTGGTGCCGCCCAGGAGGCTCAAGGCAGTTTCGTGCAGTTCGGCCCAGATCTGCGAGCTGGATTGGAAGCGGAGCAGACAGACACATTTGCGGCTGAATCCGAGGGTAGAGACGAAGAGTCGGGTGTGTCAGTCTTTGCCCGAGATCGGATCGCGAACCAGCGGGCCGGAGCCATAATCGACTTGGGCTTCTTCGCCGCGGGCCTTCCGGGGTTTGTCTGCCGCGCCGCTTGCGGACGAAGCGGTTGACGATGTCGTAGGCACCGGTGAAACCGTGGAGATCGACAAGATCTTGCCAGATCGACATGGCGTTGCGGCCGGCCAGGAGAGTGATAGACTTACAGATTCCAATGTATACTCGTCGAACTTTTGCAAACTTATTGGCGGTGAGCGCGCTGGCAGCCAAGCCGACTCCTGGCGGCGTCACAATGGGCGCCCAGACGTACTCGCTCCGAGACCGCGACGCTGGCAAGGCGATCCTCGCGCTCAAGGAGCTCAAGATTGACACGGTGGAGATGTGGTCTGGCCACGCCGAACCGTTTTCTGGTCGGGTTGACCGTGAGGAAGTACGCAAATGGCGGCTTTCGGTGCCTCTGAGCCACTTTACCGACATTCGGAAAAAGTTCAACGACAACGGAATCACGATCCACGCGTATAACTACTCTTTTCGCGAAGACTTCACCGATCCCGAAATTGCGCGCGGCTTCGAGTTCGCCACCGCCCTGGGTGCAACGGTGATCACCGCTTCTTCTAATGTATCCACGGCGAAAAAAGTGGACCCTTTCGCCAAGAAAGCGAAAATCCGGGTGGGCATGCATAATCATTCGCGCATTGTCGCCAACGAATTTGCGACCCCCGAAAACTTCCTGGCCGCGATGAACGGGATGAGCAAGTACATCTGCATCAATCTGGACATCGGTCATTTCACCGCAGCGAATTTCGACGCCGTCGACTTTCTGAACAAGTGGCACAAACGCATCGTCACGCTTCACATTAAAGACCGCCGGAAAAACCAGGGGCCCAACGTGGTATTCGGCGAAGGCGATACGCCCATTAAAGCCACCCTTCAATGGCTGAAGACCAACAAATCGCAGATTCCAGCCAATATCGAGTACGAGTACAAGGGTGAGGACACCTTGGCGGAAATGAAGCGTTGCATCGAGTTCATGCGGAAAGCCGTCGCTTAAGCATTCCTTCGAGTTGGAAACGTAAAACGGCCGGGCTTTGGAGCCCGGCCGTTTTACGTTTATGGGGTTGTTTATTCGGCTAGATCGGGTTCCGGGATGGAATCCGGTACCACTTCGCTGAGGCCACCAGCGTAGAAGGTACGCGCGGTGTCTTCGTAATCGGACATGCTGTCGGCGAGGCTGACCTCGACCTCTGGCATGGGCTCTTCGTCCGGGATGTCCTCGCCCGCGATTTTGACGCCGCGGTAGTAATCCATACCCGTACCCGCCGGGATCAAGCGGCCCATGATGACGTTCTCTTTGAGACCGCGGAGATGGTCAACCTTACCGTTGATGGCCGCTTCGGTGAGAACACGAGTGGTCTCTTGGAAACTGGCGGCGGAGATGAAGGAATCAGTGGAGAGCGACGCTTTGGTGATACCCAGCAAAATTGGCTTACCGATCGAGGGGCGCCCACCGGCGTCGAGAACGCGGGTGTTCTCCTCTTTGAAACGGAAACGATCCACTACCTCTTCAGGCAGGAACTCGCTGTCACCGATGTCCTCAATTTTCACCCAACGCATCATCTGCCGGGTGATGACCTCGAGATGCTTGTCGTTGATGTTCACGCCTTGGAGACGATAAACCTCTTGGACTTCATTAACGAGATATTTCTGGAGCTCATTCTCGCCACGGACATGTAAAATGTCGTGCGGGTTGATCGGCCCGTCGACGAGTTGTTCGCCAGCGGTGATGCGTTCACCTTCCTGGACCGAGAGATGGGCTCCGCGGGGGATCGCATATTCGCGCTGCTGGCCGTCGTCACCGACGATGTAGAGTTTGCGCGCCGTCTTGGTGACTTCGCCAAACTTGATGGTACCGGTGATTTCAGCGATCGCCGCCGGGTCGCGGGGCTTACGGGCTTCGAAGAGTTCAACGACGCGGGGCAGACCGCCCGTGATGTCCTTGGTTTTGGACGTTGCGCGGGGAAGCTTGGCGAGGACGTCGGCGGCGTGTACTTTGTCGCCATCGCGCACCATCAGGTGAGCGTGGGTCGGCATCATATACCGCTTTTCGTCAGCCTTGTGACCACCCTCGGGGCGAATGATCAGCATGGGTTGTTTTTTCGATTCCGGAGCATCGACGACCACGAGTTGGGAGAGGCCAGAGACTTCGTCGACCTGTTCGGCCAACGTGACCCCTTCTTCCATGTCCTTAAAGTGGACGATACCGCTGATTTCGGTCAGGATCGAGAACGAGTACGGATCCCAATCGAGGAGGACTTCGTTGGCCGTGACGGGTGCACCGTCGGCGAACCGAATGTGCGCACCGTAGACGATCTGATAGCGCTCACGTTCCCGGCCCTTGTCGTCGACAACGGCGATGATACCGTTGCGGTTCATAGCGATGATTTCGGACTTGAGGTTCAAGGCCGTGTTGACGCCAACGTACTTGACGAAGCCGGTGGTGCGAGCGTCCTGCGTGTTCTGCTCGGATGCGCGGGTCGCCGCACCGCCGATGTGGAAGGTACGCATGGTGAGCTGGGTGCCAGGTTCACCGATCGACTGGGCCGCGATGACGCCGACCGCTTCGCCGCGTTCGACGAGGCGACCGGTGGCAAGGCTACGGCCGTAGCAAAGTTGGCAGACGCCGCGCTTGGATTCGCAGGTCAGCACCGAACGGATTTTGACGCGTTCGATACCGGCGGCTTGAATCTGGCTGGCCAGGATTTCCGAGATTTCCTGGTTCACGCCGACGATGAGCTTGGCTTCGAAGTCGAACTGATTTTCAAGAACCACGCGGCCGACGATCCGGTCGCGGAGGGGCTCGATGACTTCGCCGGCTTCGACGATTGGCTCGACGTAGATGCCGTCGGTGGTGCCGCAATCGAATTCGGAAATGATGACATCCTGCGCCACATCGACGAGACGTCGGGTGAGGTAGCCCGAGTCGGCCGTTTTCAGTGCCGTGTCGGCC
>CANNLB010000270.1 GCA_947505565.1 Acidobacteriota bacterium
TTGCCCTGGGGCAGATCAATACTACGGTTGGCGACTTGGTCGGCAACGCCAGCTTAATCATGCGGTATGCGCGGCGCGCGGCCGAGGGAGGCGCGGAGGCGGTCGTCTTCCCGGAGCTCGCACTCACCGGGTACCCGCCGCAAGACCTGCTCGAACGCCCGGCGTTCCTCGAAGCGGCCGAAGCGGAACTGGCCCGGCTCGCGGTCGAATCAGCGCCGCTGCGCATCGCGATCCTCTGTGGCACAGTCGAAGTGGCTGATTTCAACGAAGGCAAGCGGGTGTGGAACTCGGCGGCCATGCTCCAGCGTGGCAAGGTAGTCTTCCGCCAGCATAAGATGCTGCTGCCGAACTACGACGTCTTCGACGAGCAACGCTACTTCCGGTCGGCGGAAAGCCAGGAACTCGCGACGCTCGGAGCGACGCCGGTCGCGGTCACCATCTGCGAAGACGCCTGGAACGACCAGACGTTCTGGGAGCGACGGCTGTACCAGCGCGACCCCGTCCAGGAGCTCTCGCTCGCCGGGGCTAAGGCCATTCTCTCCATCAACGCTTCGCCCTATCACGTCGGAAAACGGGCCCAACGGGAAGAGATCTTCGCCGCCACCGCGCGCCGCCACGGGCTCCCCCTTGTTTACGTCAACCAGGTCGGCGGCAACGACCAACTCGTCTTCGATGGCTCCAGCTTCGCGATGGATGCTACTGGCAAGATCATCGCGGCCGCCCCTAGCTTCAAGGAAGACCTCATCTTCGCGAACTTCCAGACCGGAACCGGAGACCAACGCCCGAGCCACCCGGAAGAAATCGACGCCGTCTATGAAGCCCTCGTGCTGGGCACCCGCGACTACTTCGCTAAAACCGGCTTCCGGAAGGCGCTGCTCGGCCTGTCCGGCGGCATCGATTCCGCGCTCGTCGCCTGCATCGCCGTTGAAGCATTGGGCAAGGAGAACGTCACTGGCGTCGCCATGCCGGGACCTTATTCAAGTGACCATTCACTGACCGACGCCAAGGCCATGGCCGAAATCCTAGGCATCCAATGCCCCACCATTTCGATTAACGCCGGCTACGCCGCCATGATCGAAACCCTGCAACCCGCCTTCGCCGGGGCGGCTCCGGACCTGACCGAAGAGAATCTCCAATCCCGCCTCCGTGGCATGACGCTGATGGCGCTGTCCAACAAGACCGGAGCCCTCGTCCTCTCCACCGGCAACAAAAGCGAAACCGCCGTCGGCTACGCGACCCTCTATGGCGACATGTGCGGAGGCCTCTCGGTCATCAGCGACATCGCCAAAATGAAGGTGTACGAACTCTGCCGGGTCGCCAACCGCCGCCTTAACAACGCCATCCCCGAATCCGTCTTCACCAAACCGCCTTCGGCCGAACTCCGTCCCGACCAGAAAGATTCTGACTCTCTGCCCGAGTATCCTGTGCTCGACGCCATTCTCGAACTCTACGTCGAGAAGATGATGTCACCGCCCCGCATCGCCGAAAAGTTAAGCCTATCGCTCGCCCTTGTTCGCGACGTTACGCGCAAAGTGGACCGCACCGAGTACAAGCGCCAGCAGGCCGCCCCTGGACTCAAAGTGACAACCAAGGCATTCGGCTTCGGTCGCCGCCTTCCGATCGTACAGAGATACAGCGAATGAAAACACTACTTCTGGCTGGCAGCGCGACGCTGCTCGCCGCCGTGCTCCTGGTATCCCAGGCTGAAATGGGCGACCGCGTCGGCCCGCGGCCCGATGGCTCTTTTCTCCTCAACAGCGGAGCCGTGCTCAAAGCCGCCGGCCGCCAACAGCCGATGGACACCTTTCCGATGGCGTCCGCCTTGTCGCCTGACAAGCGCTGGCTGCTCGTCCTTCACGGTGGCTACAACCCGCCTTCAGTGGTCGTACTCGACGCTAAAACCCTGGCCGAAAAAAGTCGCTTACCGCTAGCCGACGCCTGGCTCGGCCTCGCGTTCACGCCCAACGGAAAGATGGTCTACGTCAGTGGCGGCAGCCAGGCGAACGTCCACGAACTCAGCTTCGACGACAACGCCGGCCAACTGAAACTCCTTCGTTCGATTCCTATCGTCCCCGCTGCCAACCGGAAGCACACCGACTTCATCGGCGACGTCGCCGTCTCTCCCGATGGCCGTCTGGTCTACGCTGCCGGGCTCTTCCACGACGCCCTGCACGTCATCAATCCGCAATCCGGTCGCCTTATCGAAAAGCTCAAAACCGGCCGCCGCCCCTATCGCATCCGCTTCCATCCGGACGGCAAAAGCTACTTCGTCTCCCATTGGGCCGACGGCACCATCGGTCACTACGCCGCCGAAACCGGCAACCGCCTGGGACTCGTCCGCACAGGCCAGCACCCCACCGACATGCTCTGGAGCGACCGGCAGCCAGAAGGTGCCGACAGTGATACGCCCAAGTTCAAAGGCCGTATTTTTGTCACGAGTAGCAATACCAACCTCGTCTCGGTGGTCGGCGTCAGCGACAGCAATACCGCCACCGCCATTGAGTCACTCAACGTCGCGCTCTCCCCCAATCAGCCCGCCGGCATGACCCCTAGCGCCCTCGCGCTCAGCCCTGACCAGAAGGATCTCTACGTCGTTTGCTCGGACGCCAACGCTGTCGCCGTCGCCGACATCAGCCAGGCCCGCAGCCGCGTCCGCGGCTTCATCCCCACCGGCTGGTACCCGCTCGCCGCGCGCGTCATCGATAACCAACTGCTCGTCTTCAATGGCCGCGGCGGCGGCAGCTTCCCGAACCCCAAAGGGCCCAACCCCACCCAACGCCCGGCCCCGGTTCACGAAGGCAACGTCGCCGTCCAGTACGTAGGCAAGCTCCAACGCGGCTCCGTCTCCATCATCGATGCCTTTGATGAAGATCAACTGGACCGTTGGAGCGCTCAAGTCCGTCGCCAGACGCCCTATGAAGACCGTCGCCTGATGGTGGCGCACAACGACCCGGCCTCGGCCGTCATTCCCGTCCGCGCCGGCAACCCTTCGCTGATCAAACACGTTCTCTACATCGTCAAGGAGAACCGTACTTACGATCAGGTTCTCGGCGACCTCGGCCGCGGCAACGGCGATCCCTCGCTCACCCTCTTCCCGGAGAAGGTCAGCCCCAACCACCACAAACTGGCCCGCGAGTTCGTCCTGCTCGACAACTTCTACGTCTCGGCCGATGTCAGCGCCGACGGTCATAACTGGACCACTGCCGGCATCGCGCCGGACTATGTTCAGAAGATGTGGCCGAACAGTTACGCCGGCCGCCGCAAGCACTATGACTATGAAGGCGGTGAACCGGCCGCCCTACCGCCCGCCGGACATATCTGGAACAACGTCCTCGCCAAAGGTCTCACCCTGCGCAACTACGGCTACTACGTCGAAAACGCGCCGCTGAAAGACGTCACCGCCTCCGCGCCCCACGTGAAGTCCCTCCGCGACCCCTCCCTGGTTCCGCACACCAACCGCAACTACCGGGGCTTCGACATGGACTACCCGGACGTCGATCGCGCGAAAGTATTCCTTGCCGACCTCGCTCGTATGGAAGCCGAAGGCAAGTTCCCCAACTTCTCCATGATTCGCCTCGGCAATGATCACACCAGCGGGCTCGCCGCCGGCAAAATCTCGCCGCTGGCGAATATGGCCGACAACGACTACGCCCTCGGCCTCATCGTCGAAGCCCTCAGCAAGAGCAAATTCTGGGACAAAATGGCGATCTTCGTTATCGAGGACGACGCCCAGAACGGCCCCGACCACGTCGACAGCCACCGCTCTCCGGCCTTCGTCATTTCGCCCTACACGAAGCGCGGCACCATCGACAGCACCTTCTACAACACCACCTCCATGCTCCGGACCATCGAGCTCATTTTGGGTCTTCAGCCCATGACGATGTTTGATGGCGGCGCCCGGCCTATGGTTGGCGCTTTCCAGGCCACTTTGAACACGGTCGGCTACACCGCGGAAAAGCCTGGCTACGCCCTCGACGAACGCAACCCAGGAGAAGGCACGCTCGCCGCTCGGTCCGCCCGCATGGACTTCGACGAGGCCGACGAGATCGACGACGACGAGTTGAACGAAATCCTCTGGCTGGCGATCAAGAAGACCAAGCCTCCCGTCCCCGTCCGCAGCTTCCTCGGAAGATAGCGGATGGCCCGGATCGATCTTTGCTTCGTTTGGCACATGCACCAGCCTTTTTACAAGGACCTGGTCACCGGGGAGTACAAGCTCCCCTGGACCCGCATGCATGGACTCAAGGATTACTACGGCATGGTGCAGATTCTGGAGGAATTCCCTAGCATCCATCAGACCTTCAACGTCGTCCCGTCCATGATCGCGCAGCTCGATGAGTACGCCTCCGGCGCGGCGCAGGACGGCTTTCTGCGCCTTGCTCTGAAACCCGCTGAGGAGCTCACCGAACCCGAGCAACAGTTCCTGCTCAAGTACTTCTTCCAGGCCAACGTCGCCCACATGGTCTACCGGTATCCGCGCTATGGAGAGTTGTACGAACTCCATCTCAAGGTCGGCCGCTACTTTGGCCCCCAGGATTTTCGCGATCTCCAAATCCTCTCCCAAGTCGCCTGGTTCGACGAAATCTTCGTAACCAGCGACCCCGAGATCAAAGCCCTCATCACCAAGGGCCGCGGGTACTCCCTGGCCGACCAAATTCTGATGGGGCGCAAACAGCTCGAAATCCTCGGCCACGTCTTGCCCGTCTACGAGAAGTTCGCCGCCACCGGCCAAATTGAAGTTTCGACGACGCCTTACTACCACCCCATCCTGCCGCTGCTGTGCGACTCCGATATCGCCGGCATCTCCCACCCGCACGTTCCTTTGCCCACCCGCTTTCGCTATCCCGAAGACGCCCGCCATCAGTTGCGGACCGCCCGAGAGTACATGCAAAAGCGCCTGAACATTACCCCCGCCGGCCTCTGGCCGTCCGAAGGTTCGGTGTCCGATGAATCTCTAGTGCTCGCCGCCGACGCCGGCTTCAAGTGGTTTGCTACCGATAACGGTGTCCTCTCGCGCACCCTCGGCGGCCCGGCCGGGGCTGCGGAAACCTACCGCCCCTATCTCTGGCGCCACGAAGGCCGCCAGATGCACGCGCTGTTCCGCGATCACTACCTCAGCGATCTCGTCGGCTTCGTCTATTCGAAGATGGGCGCCGAAGAAGCCGCCGACCACTTCCTCGGCCGCATTCGCGAAAACTGCGGCGGGCGGGATTCGCTCGTCCCCATCATCCTCGACGGCGAAAACGCCTGGGAGTATTTCCCCGAAAGCGGTCGCGAGTTCCTTCGTCATC
>CANNLB010000271.1 GCA_947505565.1 Acidobacteriota bacterium
TCCAAACGAGTGCAGCACCATCGACGCATTAATCCCCCGGCCACCGGCCGTTTCATTGGTCGAAAGGATGTAGGCGCGATCTTCAAACACCAAACGGTCCGCCTGGACGTTTTGGTCAATTGCCGGATTCAATGTCAGCGTTAGAATCAAACTCCTATTCTAAAGCCTTTTCGCCCCAACTAAGCTACGGTAGAAGATGGGCTCCCGTTCTCATTTGCTACCTTACGCCGCCCTCGGAGCCGTCTGCTTCTTCTGGGGCACCACCTATTTGGCCATTCGCATGGCCCTCGAATCGTTCCCGCCTCTCATCCTGATGGCGTCCCGGTTCCTGCTCTCCGGCTCCATCCTGCTCCTGTGGGCCTGGCATAAGGGCCTCGCATTCCCCACGGGGGCCGCCCTGCTCCGCACCAGTTGCGTAGGGCTGATGCTCCTCGGCGTCGCCAACACCTGCCTCACCTACAGCGAAACGCTCATCCCCAGCGGCCTCGCCGCCCTCTTCCTCACGACGGCCCCCTTCTGGCTCGTGGGCCTCGAAGCGCTCGTCCCCGGCGGCGACAAGCTAACCTGGGCCACCACCATCGGTCTCGCCATCGGCCTCTGCGGCACAGCGCTGCTCGTCGTCCCCGGCTCCGGCGACCTCGCCATGTCCGCCGCCGTCGGCACCGGATTTCTCATTCTCCAGGTCGGCAGCTTCTTCTGGAACGCCGGGTCCATCCTCCAGCGCCGCTGGAAAACCGATACCCACCCCGTCCTCACCGGCGCCATCCAACAAATGGCCGTCGGCCTCGTCTGCCTCGTCTTCGCCCTCGCCGTGCCCCAAAAGCCCATCCACTGGACCTCGAACGGCGTCGCCGGCGTCGCCTGGCTCGTCACCTTCGGCTCCATCGTTGCCTACAGCGCTTACATCTACGCGCTCGAAACCCTGCCCATCTCGCTCGTTTCCATCTATACCTATATCAACCCCGTCGTCGCCGTCAGCCTCGGAAGCCTGTTCTACGACGAACCCTTCGGCTTCAAGGAGCTAACGGCCATGCTCGTCATCTTCCTGGGCGTCGGCGTCGTGAAACGCTTTAGCCATCCTTCTCAAACACCTTCGCCGCCAGCACCCCGCCCAGCGACGGAAGAATTGTCGTAACCCCAAACAAAATCGCGATCACCAGCAAAATCAGCAACGCAAAGCTCGTCGGCTGCCGCATCACTTCCACCGCCTGCTCGATCCCCGGATCGTTCCCGCCCTGCAGTCGCATCTGTTCGGTCCAAGCGCTGATCAAATCCCCATTCGACGAAATCGCCACCATCGCCATCGTCAACACCACCAGCGTCAGTACAAACGCGAACACGCCCGTGATCCAGCCAATCCGGGCGCCGCTTTTTACGGTCATCTGCTGCCCCGTCCAACGCCGATAGAAAACGACAGAAAGGAACCCGCCCGCCACCAGGATCACCACCCGCCACAGCAGCGCCGCCGCAAACGGCAGCGGCACCGTCGAAAAAAAGAAAATTAACGAGGCGGTAAACAGCGACGCTCGTATCGCCTTCCCGTTATGGAAGTCGATCGGCAGCACGGCTTCCACGACCGGCGGAGGTGGTGGTGCCGCCGCTATCGCCGCGGCCTCCACCTCTTCCGCCGCTACCTCTTCAAACAAAGGCTTGCCGCACTTATGGCAAAACCGCGCGTCCGTGGGCAACTGCGCGCCGCAATTACAAAATTCTGGCACTGCTTTAGTTTCCGCCACATTTACTAGATGCCGCAACCGTCATGATACGGTGTTAGAACATGTCCCCACTGACCCTGCTGGTCGTATCCAACCCGGCCGCCCCCTACCTGAAGGTCCTGGACCAACTCCCCGCCGGCATCGAAATGGCTATCGGCAACACGCTCGAAGCCTTCGCCCCGCTCGGCGACCGTGCCGACGTCGTTCTTTATTGCATGAACGCCGGCATGAAACTCGAAACCGCCTGGCCCCTGGCACCCAACGCCCGCTGGATCCATTCCATGTCCGCCGGCCTTGAATCCACCCTCTTCCCCGCGCTCGTCGAAAGCTCGATCCCGATGACCAACGCCCGCGGCGTCTTTAAGGAATCGCTCGGCGAGTTCGCCATTGCGTCCATCTTCCATTTCGCCAAGGATCTCCGCCGCATGGTCCGCAACCAGGAAGCCGCCCGCTGGGAGCAGTTCGACGTCGAAATGGTCACCGGAAAAACGCTCGGTGTCGTCGGCTACGGCGAAATCGGCCGCGCCGCCGCCGTCCGGGCCCAAGCCCTCGGCATGAAGGTCCACGCCATCCGCCGCCGCCCCGAACTGTCGAGCGACGATCCGATTGTTACAAAGAGCTTCGCCATCGCCGACCGCGCTGCCATGCTCGCCGACTGCGACTACGTCCTGCTCGCCGCCCCGCTAACGGACGAAACTCGCGGCCTCATCGGCCCGGCCGAAATCGCCGCCATGAAGCCTTCCGCTGTCGTCATCAACTTGGGCCGCGGCCCGGTCATCGACGAGGCCGCCCTGGTCGCCGCCCTCAAGGCCGGCAAGATCCGTGGTGCCGCTCTCGACGTATTTGATGTAGAGCCTTTGCCCGCCGACCACCCCTTCTGGACCATGGAGAACGTGCTGATCTCGCCCCACTGCGCCGACCATACGGCAACGTGGACCGAGGAAGCCATGGAACTCTTCGTCGAGAACTTCCACCGCTTCAGCAAGGGCGAACCGCTCCACAATCTCGTCGATAAGCGCAGCGGCTACTAGCCTTCGAGCGTGGCCACGAAGGCGGCGATGCGCCGAGCGCGCGTTTCCGCTTTCTTCGCCGTCTGCAATCGAAACAAAATCGAGTACCGATTCATGCTGCTTAACGCCGCATAGGCCGCGGCTGCCTTCGGACTCTCCGCCAACGCAGCGAGTAGTTCGGGAGGTGCCGCAGCCGTCTTCGGCGAGTCGTACGCCGCATCCCACCGCCCATCGGCCTGGGCGCGTTCCACCTCGGCCATCCCCGCCGGCCGCATTCTCCCGGCGGCAATCAACGCGGCGACCTTCTCCCGGTTGATCTTCGACCAGATGCTCCGCTTCCCTCGTGGCGTATAGCGTTGTCGATAGGTGGTCTCCGATTCACTCTTCACTTGCCCATCGATCCAGCCACAACAAAGCGCGGCATCGACCGCTTCCGGGTACGAAACGCTCGCCAACCCCGAGCCCTTCTTTGCGAAACGAAGCCAAATCCCGGTCGAGGTGGTTCCGTTCTCCTCTAACCAATCCAGAAACGCCTGCTGCGTCGAAAAGCTATTGACAGGAAAATCCACAGGACTAGAATAAGGCCATGGTGCGTATCCTGCTACTCGCGTGCTCCTGTTTGCCGGTTCTCTTCGCTGTCCGTCCTCTGCCGCCCCATGTCACGCTCGTCCGCCCTTTGGGCAAAGCACCCCGGCAGGCGATTGCCGCCAATCGTCCGCCCGCTCAGCCCACCGCCTGCGGACATATCGTCACTGTTCCAGCGGATCCCGCCATCGACCCTGGCATCATCTCCCGCGACCCGACCAGCACCCCGACCCGGATGCCAATCCTGGCCGGCACCCCGCCCTGCAACCGCGTCGAGCCGAGTCCATTGCGATAAAAAAGTTCTCAGCCGGATTGGGGAGCCCTCCAGGCCCGTCCCCGACCCCGCTTGCCACCGGCGTAACCATCCTGTAGCATTGGACGATTGATTTTTCGATCAGGGAGTTTCTATTTTGCGAACCAAGTACGTCGCACTTTTGTGCCTATTCTTTTGTCTCAGCCTAGGCCTCTTCGGCCAGACTTTCGGCGACCTCTCCGGCGAAATTCGTGACTCCTCTGGCGCTGCCGTCGCCGGAGCAAAGCTCACGCTTACCAATTCGTCCACCGGTGCCAACCGCGACACCATGACCAGCGATTCTGGCACCTACGCTTTCCCCTCGCTCCAGCCCGGAACCTACACTATGAAGGTGGAAAAGCCCGGCTTCAAAACCTCTACCCGCACCGCACTCGAAATCCAAGTGCAGCAGAGCCGACGCGAAGACATCGACCTCCAAGTCGGAAACGTCACCGAAACGATCGACGTCGTCGCCTCCGCCATCTCGCTTGCTACAGAGAACGCTACCCTCGGTACCGTCATCGGCAACAAACAGATCGTTGAAATGCCGCTGAATGGCCGTAACTATCTGCAACTCGTTTCCCTCGCGCCGAACGTAAGCTACGGCTTCCCCTCCGCCGGCCAAGCGGGTGCCCGCCAGGGCGGAGTCCGCGCCGACCAGAGCATCTCGATCGGTGGCCAACGCGCCCAGTTCAATCGCTTCACCCTCGACGGAATTGAAAACACCGATCCGAACTTCAACACCTACATCGCCCAGCCGTCCATCGACGCCATCCAGGAGTTTAAAGTGCAGAGCGGCGTCTACCCGGCCGAATTCGGGCGCTCCGCCTCCCAGATCAACGTCTTGACCAAAGGCGGTGGCAATGACTACCACGCCACCCTCTTCGAGTTCCTCCGCAACGAGAAGCTCGACGCCAAGAACTATGCCTTCACGACGAATCGCCCCCCGAAAGACCCCTTCAAGTGGAACCAGTTCGGCTTCACGCTCGCCGGACCGGTCGTCATCCCGAAAGTGTTCAACGGCAAGAATCGGCTGTTTTTCATGACCAACTACGAGTGGTTCCGCCAGCGTCGCGGCCAGCAGGCTGTCTACAACCTGCCGAGCGATGCCATGCGGACCGGAAACTTCGGCGGCGTCGCCCAAGTCTTCGACCCCCTCACCCGCGCCCCCGGTGCCAACGGCGTCGTCGCCGCCACGCCCTTCCCCAACAACGTCATCCCCACCAACCGGATTCATCCGACCTCGGTCAAATTGCTCGAGTTCTATCCCACCGCCAACGTCGCCGGTGCCGGACTCCGTAACAACCGTTCGCAAGCGCTCGGCCGCCCCATCGATCGGGACCAGTTTACGGTCCGAGGCGACTTCAACGAGTCATCCAAATCGACCTGGTTTGGCCGCTACAGCTGGGGCGATGAAAATCAACTCACTGAATCCCTCAAGCTCAACGGCGACAAAATCATCACTACTTTTGACCAGTACATGGCGTCCAACACCCGCGTGCTCTCGCCCACCATGGTCAACGAAGCCCGATTCGGCTTCAGCCGCTTTTACAACACCACCGGCCCCGAATTGGCCTTCGGTCGAAACGTAGTTGGCGAACTCGCGATCCCCGGCCTCAACGCCGGCACGGGCGTGCAGTGGGGCATCCCCGCTATCGGCTTCGGCGGCGTCTATTCCGG
>CANNLB010000272.1 GCA_947505565.1 Acidobacteriota bacterium
CCTCGTTCCGTGGCGGCGGTTTTGCTGGTCGCCTTTGTCTCCTTCCTCTCGATCGGGAAGTTTTTTCAGCAGATCTCCGACTTCTTCGTGAAGCGCCCCTCTATTGATGGGGTGACCCAGTTTACGGCCCGGTATCAGCCGGTGAGATCCTTGCTGCCGGACAAAGGCGTGATCGGCTATATGACCGATCCGGCGGCGGCCGCCGATGAGGTGAATGCGACGGCCGAATTTTACCTAGCGCAGTATGCGCTGGCCCCCATCGTGGTGGTGAACTCGTCCAACCAGCGATACGTCGTCACCAACTTCCATGTGATGGTAACGACCGGGTCGATGGCCGATCAGGGATTTAAGTTGGTTCGCGAGTTTGGCAACGGCGTGGCTGTTTTTGAGAATCAGCAATGGGGGCAGAAGTAAGATGGGCGGTTTCGGCGGTCTTCTCCTTTGCGTTCTGGCTGGTTTCTGCGCCGTTCGCGCCATTTGGTCGGCACCGCGACACTGGAGCGCGCACGACCCGCTTCGGTTGGCGCTGTCGCCTGCCATCGGCTTAGGTCTGTTATCGCTCGTCTATTTTGCCGTGCGGGTGGTGTTGGGGCAGGGCAACGGTTTGGCGGTGGGCGGTTTCGCTGTTTTGACGCTGGCTCTGGCGGCCGGCGCTTGGTGGCGGGCCGGGCAGGCGGCGCCAGAGGCGTGGAAAAGGAATTCGGCCCCGATTTGGCTTTGGATCGCCTTTGCGGTTGTGGCCGGCATCGCGCTGGCTACTGTACTCATGATCGTCGTGGCCTCTCCGCATGGGGAGAGGGACGCGTGGTCGATTTGGGATATGCGGGCGAGGTTCCTTTTTCGTGCGGTGGAGACGGGCGCGCCGTTTAACCCGCTGATGGAATGGTCCCACCTGGACTATCCGCTGCTGGTTCCGTCGGCGGTGGCCGGGTTGTGGGCGTGGAACGGGGGCGAAGCGCAATGGCTGGCGGCGGCGGTGGCGATCTTGTTTTTAGGCAGCGCGGTCACTGTTTCCGTGCTGGTGCTGGCCCGTTTGCGTTCGACGACGCTTGGTCTGACGGCGGGCATGGTGCTGGCGGGGACGCCCCTGCTGACGCGGAACGCGGGAGCGCTCTATGCGGACGTGCCGGTGGGGTACTTTTTCCTGGCGGCCGTGGCTCTTGGCTTATTGGCATTGCAGGCTGAGGATAGACGTCCTTTGGCCTTCCTGGCGGGGCTACACGCGGGGATGGCGGCATGGACCAAAAATGAAGGATTGATGTTCTGTGGCGTCCTGTTGCTTTCGTTTCTCGTGGTGATTCGGAGTCGGTCGGAGCTTGGGCAGCGCGTCCGGTTGCTTTTGCCGATGGTGGCCGGGATGCTGGTCGTCCTTGTGTTTGTGGGTCATTTCAAGTTTCATTACGCGCCAGCCAACGACTTGATCGCGGCGGGGAAATCCACTTCGATGGGAGCTCATTTGGTGGATCTGCCCCGTTACACGATGGTGTTTTTGAGCATTGTCGAAGGGCTGTTGATGTTTGGTGACTGGTTCGTGCCGCCCGTGTTCGTGATGGGCGTCTGGCTGGGGTTGCAGGGTTTGCGGCGGGTGGAGAGCGGGGCAATGCTTTGGCCGTTTGTGGCGGCGAGCTTGCAGCTTTTGGGCTACTTGATTGTCTACGTCGTGGCGTCGGATCGGCTCGAGTGGCAGTTACAGACCTCAGTCGAGCGACTCCTACTGCAGATATGGCCGTTGGCGGTGTTCAGCCTGATGCTGTTGGCCCGTGATTCTCCTGCAACGGAAAAACGGTAAGCCCCGTAGAATAGGGATAGGAGCTCTTATGCGCCATCTCTTTTCCCTTACGTTCGCCTCGATCGCGGTTTTCGCTCAGGATCCGGCCCCGTTTCTGATTGAGGCTGGAACGAAGGTGCCTCTTGTGATGATCAACAGCGTTTCGACGCGCCATGCGGCCGAGGGAGATCGGCTGTATTTAGAGACTTCATTCCCGATTCTGGCCAACGGTCGGATTGTGATTCCTCCCGGTAGTTACGTGGCGGGCACGATCACGTCGGCCAAGCGGGGCGGGCGCGTGAAAGGCAAGGCTGAATTGTTTCTGCGGTTTGACTCGTTGACGCTGCCGAACGGAGTGACCCGGGATTTTCGGGCGCGGGTGGGCGGGATCGACGGACGATCGTCGCAGCAACTGGACCGGAGTGAGGGTAAGATCACAGCAGATTCGACCAAGGGTGCGGATGCGCGAACGATTGGCGAGGGCGCCGCGGGCGGGGCGTCGATCGGGGTAATCGCCGGCAGCGTGGCGGGTCGCGCGGGAATGGGTGTCGGCGTTGGGGCGGCGGCGGGGGCTGCCGCTGGTCTGATGGGTGTGCTGTTGACGCGAGGGCAAGATGTGGTTTTGGCGCGGGGTACGACGGTGGAGATGGTTCTCGATCGTAACCTGATGTTCCAGACGAGTGAGCTGGATTTTTCGCAGGCTGGAGCGGCTCGGCGAACGATTGAAACGGATCCTGGTTCGGGAGCGCCATCCCGGAATGGGTCGGTGCTGCCGGGTCGACGGGCTCCGTTGGGCGGGCCGACGCGCTAGTTCTTCGGGCTTTCCTTAGTTGTCTAAGTTGTTTACCGTAGGTAACGCCGGAGTTACGTGGGCCTCTGGTTTCACGCGGTGGCAAGTCAAACCGAATTTCCGTAGAAATTGAACACTCTACTCTATTCTCTGGAGGGTCCATCGTCGATAGATCCTTAGGAAGCCATGGATTTAGGTGAATTAGAACTACAGATTTTCGTTAGCCTAGTGGTCGTTTTGGGGTCGGCGTTTGTCGCCCTAGTATGTGACTATCTTAAAGGTAACAATGAGCAGTTGCGGGAACGTAACGTTGAGCTCCGGGTTCGGACCGAGGAGCAGGAACGGTTTGCAATTCTGAACCCTTCGGCTTGGTTGTCCCAATTCCGCGAGTCATTTGGCGGCGGGGCAGCTCGTGCTGCGCAGGCCGCTCCGGTGGCTGCGGAGGCGGTGATGCATTTCCGCGCTCCGGCGGAGGGGCTCCGGTACGCGGCGGATCGCGAAGCGGCGCTGGCGCAGCGGTCGGCCGACGATGGCTACCGTGGAGAAGGCGGCGTCGCCTCGATTCCAGAAGTAGCGGGATTCGACGTGGCAGAACGTCGACGCGCTCGCCGCAAGCGCGGGAATGGCGCGGGGTCGGAAGCGAAAGCTCCGATTGCTAACTCTTACGAGTGGATTCGGCCTGAGGTGATAGCCCGGGTGGCTCGCGGGGCGAGCAGCCGGTCCAGCCATGAGCTGGAAACGGTTTCCGGGCAGGTGGCAGAGCCCGTTGAGAGGATAGCGACGGTGTCGGTGGAAGCAGTGGCTCCGCCGCCGATCGAAGTCGCCGTACCGGAGCCAGTTGCGACTACCTTTGTGCCGCCGGCCGCTCCGATGCAGCCGATCCAACTTCAAGCGGAAATCGAACGGGTTTTCCGCAGCGAAAATCGTCCCGCGGCGTCCGGGCCTCCGGTCATCATGCTGCGACTACTTCCGTCACTGAAGCTCAACGAAGAACTGCAGCGGATTGTGGAGACAACTCCGGCTGCCGCTCCCAGCTTCGAGAGCCAATTGCTCGACGATGTGATTGCGGCGAGCGCAACGAAGCCGACTCCGGCAGTGGAGGAAGGCCCGTTCCTACAGGTCGCCGAGGTTGAGGCCGAGGTAGAACTCCCGAACGTCGAACCCATCTTCGAAGAGATTGCGATGGCTGCGATAGCCGAGCCGGAACCAGAGTCGATCTATCGGCCTGAGCTGGCGTACTTGCTGGAAGAGCCGCTTGCTCCAGCCGCGGAGCCGCCTTTGCCCTCGTTTGCCTTGGAGCCGTCCGCTGTCGCGAGCCAGTTCCATTCGGAATCGCCATTCGTGGTGAACGCGGAGCATCCGATATTCTTGGAGGAACCAGCCCAGTTCGAGTTCCCGACCTGCGACGCGTTACCGCCGGTGACGGAGACTCCGGCCTACGATTGGGCGCAGGCTGAGTTTGCTCCGTTGCCCGAAACGATTCTTACTTCTGATACCTATCCGGTAGCGTCTTGTATCGGGGAGATTCATGCAGAGGAGCAGGCAGTGGTTGTTGTCGTTCCGGCTGAACCGTTCCCTGAGGTTACGCCCGAGCCGTTTTCGGATTCCCTTGCTGAATTGCTTCTGCCAACTGGGATACAGGACATGGCGACCTATCGCCGACTCCTGGAGCAGCCTAACCCGATGAGCGGGATCGTGATTACGATTAGCATCAACGACTACTCGCGTCTGCCCTCGACGGTCAGCGCTGGTGAACTACCGGGGCTTCTCGGCTCTGTAGAATCGTTGATGGGGTCGATTGTCCGAGACGGCGACTTCGGCGTGAAGGTTTCGGACGAGCAGTGGGTGTTTGTTTATCGGATCGATAGCCAGGGCTTTTCGCAACGCCGGGTGGCGGGTCTATCTGAGAAACTTTGGGACTTCCAATTGCGCCACTTGGGTTTGAGCAACCTAAGCTTTAGCTGGGCTGCGGTGAACGTGAACGCCGAGCGGTTGCAGGATGCTGTTGCTGCGGCGATTGAACGGATGGAGAGTTCGCGTCGCGGGCCGAAGAAGCAGGGCTCGGCTCGGGCGCGGCTCGTCGTCAACGGTTAACGGTTACTTGCGGAGCTCGGCGTCAATGGCTTCGAGCTCGCGACCGGCTTCGGCCCATTTCCCTTGGGCGGCCAGCTGGCGGTAACGGTCCATTTTTTGGCGAACACTTTGCAGCTTTGCTTTGGGATCCATGGCTGTCGCTCTCTCCGGGGTTATTGGTTTGGCTTCCGAGGTTAGGGTCTCGGTAAGTCCGGAGGGTTTGGCCGCGGCAGCGGCGGCACCTAATTCGGCTAGGGCTTGTTCGTAGGTGTCGGTATAGATCAAACGATTGCCGACAGCGACGACGACCTTCTTCAACTGGGGCATGCGGGCTTGGTCAGCCTGGAGATAGAAGGGTTGGGCGAAGAAGAACTTGTTGTCGACGGGGAGGACGGTCATCTGCCCGCGGACGACGCGGGAACCCTGTTGGTTCCAAAGGGTCAGGTCTTTGGAGATGGTTTGGTCCTGGTTGATGCGGGACTCTATCTGCATGGGGCCGTAATAGAGCTGTTCTTTGGGTAATTCCAGGAAGACTAATTCGCCCAAATTGGTGCCGTCGCTGCGGCCGATCATCATTCCGATGAGGTTGTCCTTGCCTCTTGGTGTGAAGGGCAACATGAGGAGGAATTCCGGTTGGTCGGTGTTGTC
>CANNLB010000273.1 GCA_947505565.1 Acidobacteriota bacterium
CGGCATCTTCTTCGATAACCCCAGCCTGGGTACCAGCGCGAACGGTGCGCTCGTCAATGGCCGCCGCGTGCTCAGCTACACGATCCCCGGCACCGATGCTCGCTCGCCCGTCTACCCCAACCTGCTGGCCTCGGCCGATCCGACGTTTCAGACCCCGCCCAACATCACGGCCTTCGCCTCCGACTACCAGGTGATGTACGGCCACAACGCCAGCTTACAGGTGCAGCGGCAGGTGCTGAAAGACCTTGCCTTCAACGTGCAGTACAGCTACTGGGGCCATCGGTTCGCGCCGTACTCGCGGGACATCAATCTCAGTGCTCCGGCCAGCTTCCTGGCTGACGGTCGGCCTGTTTACCGTGGCTCGGCTGGTCGGCCCGACGCCCGCTTCCGCTCGATCAACCTGCTTGAATCCGGTGCGAACAATAACTACAACGGCCTGGATCTGACCTTGACGAAGCGCTTCAGCCGTGGTGTGCAACTGTCGTCAACCTGGAGCTGGTCGCATGCGATTGCCGAAGGGGACTTGGAAGGCGGCGCGCTCATGGACCCGTCACTACGTACGCGGGACCGGGGCAACGCCAACGCCGACGTCCGGCACAACTGGGTTCTGCAGGGGCTCTGGGCGCCGGAGGCCAAGTGGGTTAAAGGCTTTGAGATGTCCTCGGTCGTTTTCTTCAACTCTGGTTACATGATCAACCCGCTGGCGGGTACCGACCTCAACAACGACTTGGTGCTGAACGATCGGCTGCCTTTCCGGTCGCGGAATTCGGTGACGGGGCCGGGTTTCTTCCAGATCGATTTCCGCCTCACCCGCCGGATTCGCATTGCGGAGAAGCATACGCTGGAACTGATCGCTGAGTCGGAGAACCTGACGAATCATCTGAACGCCGGCTGCTCGATTGCGGGCTGCACCGGGGCCGTCGTCAACCGTGATGGCGCGGCGGACTTCGGTCGGATCACGGCCACCCGCGCGGGTCGGAATTTCCAGTTTGGCATGAGGTACGCGTTTTAATGCGGGGGCTACTTGCTCTACTTCTCGTCGCGTCTTCGGCCTTTGGGTGGGGTCTGCGCGGCCATCAGGCCATCAACCGCGCAGCGGTGCAGGGCTTGCCCGCTGATGGGCCTTCGTTCCTGCGGGCGCACGAGGATTGGATTGTCTACCTCGCCATCATCCCCGATAGCTGGCGTAGCCCTTCTGAGCCGACGCTGAAGATCCTCGAAGACCCCAATCACGGTTGGTTTAAGGAGCAGTTTGCGATGCTCCCATCGATCCCCCGCTCCCGCTATGAGTTCGTTCTCGCTCTGTACGAAGCGCAGAAGAAGCAGACGCCCGAAGCGGGCAAGCAGACCAACGTCCGTTGGACCGGAACGCTGCCGTACGCCGCGCAGGAGAACTTTGAGCGGATGCGGGCTGCGATGCGCCGCTACCGGGCGATGAAGGCCGGCGGGCAGGAGACCAAGTTCGTCGAGCTCGAGATCGCGCAGTATATGGGCCGCCTGGGCCACTACACGGGCGACGGGGCGCAGCCGCTGCACGACACGATTCACCACGACGGCTGGTCCGGCTTGAACCCGCAGGACTATACGCGCGAGCCCCGGATTCACGGTCGCATGGAATCGCAGTACGTTGACCTGATTGCAGTGAAGACCGAGGACGTTTCGAAGCTGGTCGGGGCGCCGAAGCGTTTGGCTGATCCGTTTGTCGCGATCCTCGAACACCTCGATAAAGCGGCGTCCTATGTTGAGGAGGTCTATCAGCTGGACCAGCGCGGTGCCTGGGCGGATAAGGACAACGCGCGGGCGCGGGAACTGGTGCATGAGCGGTTGGCATCTGGTGCGACGCTGCTCCGCGACTTGGCTTACACTGCGTGGGTGGAAAGCGATCAGCCATTTCGATTCACGCGGGACAGCAATCCTATTGATCCGAAGAATCCGGCCTACAATCCGGCTACTGGCTCGGCGCCTCCCGGCCCCCCAGTGAAACGATGAAACTCCTCGCTGCTCTCCTTCCCCTGCTGCTGTTGGCCCAGCCGTCGGCGAAGCCGCTGGCGCTGGTCTCCCCGGTGCAGGACAAGGCTTTCTATGTCCTGTCGCTGCTCGAACGGAACCCGGTGAAGAGCGCGACGCTCGACGAGATAGGGGCGCGGAAGCGGGCGGCGCTGCAACGGACGGGGGATCCGATCGAAGCGCTGCGCTGGACGCCGGAAGAGATCGCGGCAGTCAGTGGCGTGCTGAAGAACGTGACCACGCTGGATGGTCTGCTGGAGGCGAGCGGGTTGTATATCCGGGAGCCGCAACTCGTGAAAGCCTGGGAAGGAGCGGCGGCGGGTATCAACCGCATTCTGGACGTTTACGGCCTTGGCAAACCGCCGCGCTACCCGGCGATCGATGCGGTTTCGTTCGACGTGAAGTTGCCCAACTATGGGCGAATGCTGGACGTAATCCGCGCCGTGATGACGGATGAGCGCGACGGCCATCCGCAGTTCTTCCACCCTTCGCTGCGGTTCGCGCTGGAACTGCTGCGCGCCAACTGGAGAGACGAAGCCGGGCGGCTCGAGCCGATGGAGAAGGGTGAAAATCGAGCGGCCTATGAGCGCGTCAGCAAGGTGAATTGGAGTCAGTACAAGTACACGGCCATTGTCGTGCCGGGCTCGGGAACCGACCGCCCTGGACAGGCGCTTTCGCCTTGGGGCAAGGCGCGGGTGACTTTGGCGGCGCGTCGGTTCAAGGCCGGTCTGGCGCCCTTCCTGATCGTCTCCGGTGGCTACGTGCATCCGTCGCAGACGCCGTTCTGCGAGGCGATCGAGATGAAGAAGGCGCTGATGGCGGAGTACGGTATTCCCGCCGATGCGATTCTGATCGACCCCCACGCGCGGCATACGACGACGAACCTCCGCAACGCGGCCCGGTTGCTGTACCGCTACGGTTTCCCGTTTGAGAAGACAGCTCTGATTACGACTGACCAAGGGCAGAGTGCATACATTGAAGCCCCGAGCTTCGTGCAGCGCTGCGTGGCTGAACTCGGCTATGCCCCCCATGAGATTCTGCGGCGGACGTCGCCGTTTGACCTGGAATTTCGGCCGCGGCGCGAATCTTTACATGCGGACCCATTCGAACCGCTCGACCCCTAACGTATCCTTGAAGTAGATGCGGTACGTATGGTTCGCGATGGCCAGCCTCGCGCTGGCGGCGGAGTTTCCGGAGAAGGCGTTTCCCGATTGGAGCGACGACACGGTCCGCAAGGTGTTGACGGATTCGGCGTGGAGCCGGGGAAAGACGGTGAAGCTCGAGTGGGTGAAGCGGGATCCGGGTAACATCAACCTGCGGGACATTCCCGGCGCGCTGCATGCGCCAGCCAACGCCAATCAGAGCCTGGGCCCGCTGGGTGGCATCGGTCGAGGGAAGAAAGAGTCGTTGCCGACTAAGGCGGATATCCTGATCCGTTGGCCGGGTTCGTTGCCGCTGCGGCAGGCGACGGCGCTGTATCGGATCCGTGAAGAGAAGCTCGACGGGGGTAAGCTGAACGAACTGATTGGCGTGCCGGAGACTTATGCCGTCGTCGAGCTATTCGGGCTACCGGCGGAGATCGCCCATCAGGGCACGAGCGTGATCGAGGATATTGTCCGCCGCTCGGCCACCTTGCAGTTCGGCAACGCCAAGCCGATGCGTCCGGTGAAGGTGGAAGCGAAGCTGCAGGCGCTGACGATGAACGTGCGGATTCTCTTCGAGAGGACCTCGGAGTTTTCGGCCAAGTCCGGGGATATTGAGATCTATGCGGACTTGCAGATTTTTTCGGTGCGGGAGAAGTTTCGGCTGAGCCAGATGCAGTATCGGGGCCGGGCGGAGATCTAGCTCAGCGGACCTGTTTGCGGAGTTGGAAGTCGAGGCCGAACGAGCCGTTTTCGTCGCGAAGGGCGATGACGGACCACTCTTTGCTCAGGTTCCATTCGAGGCGGACGACTTGCTGCTGGGAACGGTTGAGGGTGGTGACGAAGGTCATGGTGATGTCCTTCGAGACCTGTTGTTCGACGGTGAGGCGAGCTTGTGGGGTTCCTTCGAGGCCGGAGATGAGGGGGTCGATTTTGATGCGGCTGACGCCGAAGAAGCGTTGGAGCTGGCTTGAGATGGGGGCGGCGATGGCGTTGCCGAGGAGCGTGTTGGCACCAGTCTGGAAGAGGTTGCCGCTCTGCGAGCCGGGGCTTGTGTAAGAGGCTGAGTCCGGGCTGCGTCCGACGGTGAGCAGGGCGATGATTTCGCTGGGGGCGAGCGGCGGGTCACTGCGGTAGGAGACGTTGAGTTTGTTGACGGGGCCGCTGAAGTTGATGCCGACGGTGACGGCGCGGATACGGGTTTCGAAGTCCATGTCGAGGACTGGTTCGATTTTGCTGGTGTTGTAGAAGCTGATCTCGCCGCGTTTGATGGTGTACTTGCTGCCGAAGAAGTTGACCTCGCCTTGGTTCACGGCGATGCGTCCTTGGACGACCGGGCGGATGGCGGAGCCGCGGACGTTGAGGCTGGCGTCGGCTTGGACGTCGCTTGTTAGGGACGTGGTGAATTTGGTGTTGGGGGCGGTCCGTACGCGGATGTCGAGCTGCATGTTGGTTAGGAACTCGTTTGTGGAGATGGCGTTCTGTTGGCCGCGGGAGGCATCGGAGAGGAGGGAGCCGAGGTCGGTGCGGGCTTGGAAGCCGGAGCGCTGGATGGTGACGTTGCCGGCGAGCAGGCTCTGCACGGGAGAGCCGGTGAGGCTGATGGAGCCATCGGCGACGGTGGAGAGGCCTTCGGGGTAGCGGATACGAACGCCGGTAGCGTTAGCCTGGAGGCGGTAGAAAGTTTCGGCTTCGCCGAACTCGATGAAGCCGGACAGGGCGAGGTCTCCACCGCCGGACTGAGCGGTGAGTTTATTTTCAATGGTGGCGCGGCGGCGGTCAAAGTTCACGCGACCGTTCACTTTGTCGAGGCCGGTGGGCAGGTCTTCGACGAAGAGCGAGGCGTCCTTCAAATCGAGGCGACCGAAGAGTTGTGGGTCGTCGAGGGCACCGCGGACGTTTGCTTCGAGGGTTGCGACGCCACCGGCGACAAGTTCGGGGCTGAACGTTTTCAACCCGGCAAGATTAAGGGAGCCATTTACGCGGAGGTCCCAGGGTTGTTTGGCGGCGAGGGAGAAGGTTCCGGCGGCGGAGAGGTTGGTGTCTTTGGCGAGAAAGCGGGCGCGTTTGACGGTGATGACGCCGAGGTCGGCCGAGAACTCGAGGGGGCCGTCGTTGCGGAGTTCGA
>CANNLB010000274.1 GCA_947505565.1 Acidobacteriota bacterium
CAGAAACTGGGGTACAGATCGCCGGCTCAAGCCAGGCGAGATTACTTTCAGCAGGCCGTCGCAGCCTAAACAAAGATGTGTCCAGAGAACCGGGTGCGCTACAATCGCGCAAGCCAGCAGCTTAAACTCCTGCGCCACCCCGGAGAGCTTTTGTCCACGAAACAAGCAAACCGGGACGGTCTCGGCCAAGATTGCTTGGATGGCCATGTGATATCGCTGGGTGAGTACGGTGGTCGCTGACCGCAGCAGACTCACCATTTCCTGGGGCGTGTAGTATTCGACGGGAACTTCGACCGACGGCTGTTGCATCAACGCTCGCACGGCGGCCGCTGCGCCCGTGTCGTAGTGCTCGCTTAAACGGGTCTCGTTGTTTAAGAACGCAATCTGATATCCCCGCTCGCTCGCGAGCTGGTCCAAGGCGGAGGCGATCGCCCGCTTTGGAGCTTGATCGGCAGAATCGGTATGGTGAACGACGTTTACCACGAGCAACGCCCGCCCGGTGTCGATCCCCAGCTGGGCCCATTGTTCGGCGGCCCACTGGTCCGCATCGCGGTTCGGCGTAAAGAGCCAGGCGAGGTCAGCGGCTACGCGGATTCGTTCCTCGGGGACACCGAGATCCAGAAGTGCCTCGCGGCAAGCGGAGGACCGGACCGTCCAGGAGCGTACCTTGCTGTAGTGCTTGGCAAAAAGACGGCGCGCCCGCGGGGAATAGAGTCGATCAACGCCCACCGCGATCGCGTCCACCGGGAGCCCTTTGCTGGCAAAGGCGGTTAACGCGGGCCCGATGGTGCCCAAGGGGTACCCGAGCCCTTCCAATTCGGCGACCGGGGTATCGCCGACTAAAAGGCCAGCCACATCAGGAACGATCGAAGCGGAAGAGGTGACCTCAGAATACCGATGCGGCTTGGGGTATTGTCCGCGGTATCGAGCGGCGTCCGGCAGAACAGGAACATCGAGCACAACTCCCGCGGGCAACAACTTCCAGAACTCCTGCGCCATCAGCTCATCGCCGATGTTGCCGGAGCCCACGCCGTTATTAATGTGGAAGTATCTAGCCCGCTTCATGTGTGTAAGGAGAGGCTCTCCCCCAAAAGTCAGGCTCCCGCTGTTTCGGGTCGGTTTTCCTTGTACCAGGCAATCGTCTTTTGTAAACCTTGCTCCAAGCTGGTCCGCGCCTTGAAGCCAAAATAGCTTTCCGCCCTGGTTGTGTCCAAGCGGCGACGCGGTTGGCCATTGGGTTGGCCGGTGTCCCAAACAATGCGGCCTTCAAATCCGGACAACCGGGCTACCAGTTCCATCAGATCCTTGATGCTGATCTCATATCCACTGCCCAAATTCACCGGCTCCTCGCCGTCGTAGCTGGCGGCGGCGGTGATCAGACCCTCGGCGGCATCCTCAACGTACAAGAACTCCCGCGTCGGCGACCCATCACCCCAGCCCACCAACTCATCCAATCCTGCTTCCTTCGCTTCCAACGCTTTGCGGATCAGAGCGGGGATGACGTGCGAGGACTGCAGGTCGAAATTGTCCCGGGGACCGTACAGGTTCACCGGCATCACAAAAATGGAGTTTAGCCCATACTGCTGCCGATAGGCCTGACTTTGCACGAGGAGCGCCTTTTTCGCGACGCCATAGGGAGCGTTGGTCTCTTCCGGATAGCCGTTCCAGAGATCCTCTTCTTTAAAGGGAACCGGGGTGAACTTCGGATAAGCGCAGATGGAGCCCGCGATGAGGGTCTTTTCGACTTTGTGCATCCGGGCGGCTTCGATCAACTGAATCCCCATAATCGCGTTCTCATAGAAGAACGAACCCGGGTTGATCCGATTTGCCCCAATGCCCCCGACCACGGCCGCCAAGTGAAAAATCACCTCCGGTTGTGCATCGGCAAACATTTTCTCGATTCCGTCCATTCGTGTCAGGTCGTAATCCCGCTTCCGCGGAACAAAAACTGACTCGCAGCCACGAGCCTTCAACGAGTCCACGACGAAGGATCCGAGAAAGCCCCCTCCGCCGGTAACAACGATCCGCTTCTTGGTCAGATCCAACATAAAAAAGTGTTCTCCGCAGCCAGCTTGCCGGTTTAGGCGTCGGTGCCGACAGCCTTGGTAATGCCGGCTTTCCGCTCGGCGATCGCGTCCATTTCCGCGTCGACCATGAGCTTGACGAGTTCCTTGAATCCGGTCTGGTGTTCCCAGCCCATATGCTTCTTCGCCTTCGAGGGATCCGCGAGAAGGGCATCCACTTCGGCCGGCCGCAAATACCGGGCATCGAAATCGACGTGCTTCTGCCAGTCGAGATCGACATGCGAAAACGCCTCTTCGACGAACTCCCGTACGGAGTGGGTCTCGCCGGTGCCGATCACGTAATCGTCTGGCTTCTCCTGCTGGAGCATCAGCCACATCGCTTCCACATACTCTTTGGCAAAGCCCCAATCGCGCTTGGAATCCAGGTTGCCCAAATAGAGCTTGTCCTGCATCCCGCTCTTGATGTGGGCGACGGCGCGCGCGATTTTGCGGGTGACAAAGGTCTCGCCGCGGCGGGGGGACTCGTGATTGAACAAAATGCCGCTGACGGCAAACATGTTGTAGCTTTCGCGATAGTTGATCGTCAGCCAATGGGCGAAGAGCTTCGCGCAGGCGTACGGGCTGCGGGGGTGGAAAATCGTGCCTTCGTGCTGGGGCGGATCCGCCGCGCCAAACATCTCGCTGGAGGACGCCTGATAGAACCGACAGGTATCGCCGAGTCCGACCTGCTTAATCCCTTCGAGCAGACGGGCGGCACCCATGCCGGTGATGTCGCTGGTGCTTTCCGGAATGTCGAAGCTCACGCGCACGTGGCTCTGCGCCGCCAGGTTGTAAACTTCGTCGGGCTTGATGTCGTGCAAGAGCTTCCAAAGGCTACTCGTGTCGGACAGATCCCCGAAGTGAAGGAAGAAGCGATTGCCGTGCTCATGCAGGTCCGTGTAGATGTGATCTACGCGGCCCGTGTTGAAGCTGCTCGAGCGTCTTTTGATGCCATGGACTTCGTAGCCCTTACGCAAAAGAAACTCTGCGAGATAAGAACCGTCTTGGCCAGTTACACCGGTAATGAGTGCGCGTTTCATCAACATTGCGTAATACACATCGTAGCACTGCCTGCGTAGTGCTTGACAGGTAGATGGCAAGGGATGTACTATAACAATTGAACAGTTGTGCAAGTGTTCAATGCCAAAAGCGATCGACCCATCCTGTGCCCCGCAAGACCACCTCTCCCGCCAGCAGACGGCGCTGGTGCAGCCGGGTGCGATTGAACGCGCCGCCGGCATCTTCCGGGCCATGGGAGACGGGCCACGGCTGCGCCTTTTGACGCTGTTGGGCCAAGGTGAAGCATGTGTGACAGAGATGGCGACCGCCGAAGGCGAAGACCTGTCGACGATCTCACAACGGCTCCGCGTCCTCCGCAACGAGGGGTTGGTCTCGCGGCGCCGCAACGGCAAACACATCCTTTATGGTCTGGCTGATCAGCACGTTGTCGACCTTCTTTTCAACGCTCTTGCGCACGCCAGCGAAGGACCACCGGACTTATCCCGATTCCGGTCTCTAACTATAAGTAAGGATTAGCCCACTATGTCTGAATGTAATACTCATCCCAGTCACGATCATCAGCACGCACCCGGTTGCGGTCATACCGCCGTCCAACACGACGATCACGTCGATTACCTTCACGATGGTCATCTTCATCATCTCCACGACGGCCATGTTGATGAGCATGTCATCGCCTTCTCTCCAGCGAATCCCGCGGTCTGCACCCCGGACCACGAGTGCGGTGCTCACGACAGCGCCCATGTCCATGGCGCCAACTGCGGCCACGAACCGGTCCCACACGGCGATCATGTCGACTATCTCGTCGACGGTCATCTTCACCATCCGCACGATGGCCATTGCGACGACCACGGTGCAATGGCGATAGTTTGAGATCGGTAATGCCCTCTCCAGATCCCTCCCAGAACCGCAATACCCGTCAGCGTCGGGCGATCCGCGAAGCGTTTGCCTTGGCGGATCGCCCTTTAAACCCGAACGAAGTATTAGAGCTTGCCGCCACCGAGGAGCAGGGCGTCGGCATTGCCACCGTATACCGCAACATCAAGGCGCTCGTCGAGGAGGGCTGGCTCACGACGGTCGAACTGCCCGGAGAATCAGCCCGCTACGAACTTGCCGGAAAGGCCCACCACCATCATTTCCACTGCAAAGGCTGTGGCAAAGTGTACGAGTTGGCCGGTTGTCTCACTGGCTTTAAGGCGCTGGCCCCGCCCGGCTTCCAGGTCACCGGCCATGAGGTCCTACTGTACGGTACGTGTCAAACGTGTTCCTGATCGGCTCGATATTCTTTTAAATCTCTAGTCGCTCCTCAGGTTTCTGTCAGATTGTGGAGAAACGAAGGATGAAAGTAGCGATTGCCAAGCTTGTAGCCGTGTCCCTACTGCTTGGCGGATTGACCTTTGGTCAAGTCCCGAGCGCTCGGGTTCGCGTTTACCGTGCCAATCCCAATGCCCCCGTCGGCCAGCGGATTTTTGAGGTATTTGTCGACGGAACCCAGACCAAGGTCGCAGAAGTGAACGCCAGCCTCGCTGGTGGAGCCAGCTTTACCGTTGCAGCCGCCGGATTTGCCGGGACGAAAACACCCGGTCTTCGCCATCTTCTACTCCAGGACATCCTGCCGCAGCACATGGCTTCCGGCTACATCCGGGTTTTCCAAGCCCCCGCAGTTGATGCGTACGTCGGAGCGCCCGACCACGGGCCGCGGACTCGCACCGCAGCCCTGACAAACGCCTTATCGGCCTCAACTCCGGATATTTGGCCGAGTCGGCCCATACCAGGTTGATGGGTCGATGGCACGGGTCACCCCGACCGGGACGCGGACGATCGCGATCCAGCCCGGTCGCCTCTCGAAGCCCCTGGGTAGTGCTTTCACGGTCATCGCGGTCGACAACCCCGCTGGTGGAACCACTACCCCGTTCGACTTCCTCATGCTTCAAGACCGATAGAAGATCAGGGAGTTTCCGCTACTTCTTCAGAAGCGCCGGAAACTCCTTCTTCAGTTTTGCGACCTTGGGGGTCGAGTTTACGACGACGTATGGATGGGTTGGATGCAGTGTCACGAAATCCTGGTGATAGTCTTCGGCGGGAAAGAAAGCCTTTAGGGGAGAGATCTCGGTAACAATCTTTCCGTTAAACAGTTTGGCCTGCTCCAACTGGCCGACGTAGCCGGTCACGATCTTCT